>CACYEQ010000120.1 GCA_902773485.1 Oscillospiraceae bacterium | reverse complement strand
GAGGTATCGAAGTGGTCATAACGAGGCGGTCTTGAAAACCGTTTGCCCAAAAGGCACATGGGTTCGAATCCCATCCTCTCCGCCATTTCGAGCCTGATGATTTTTTGTCAGGCTCGGCTTTTAAACTTAATAGGTTAAAAAAGTTGCCAAATGCAGAAGTACTCAAGTTGGTGACGAGGCGCCCCTGCTAAGGGTGTAGGGCGGGTAACACCGTCGCGAGAGTTCGAGTCTCTCCTTCTGCGCCAAAAAATAAAAATCCTCTAATCGCTTATGATTAGAGGATTTTGTTTTGAAAACCTTTATTTATGCGGTTTTAAAAATTTCAGAATAATTTGTTGATTTATTTTGTGTACTATATTATAATAAAATCGGTGATAAAAATGAAAATACTTATAGCAGAAGATGAACTTGATTTAGCAGAAGCACTGACGGTCTTTTTTGAAAAAAACAAATTTACCGTTGATACTGTAAATGACGGACAATCAGCGTATGATTACGGAATTACCGACGATTATGATGCAATTATTTTAGATATTATGATGCCGAAAATGGACGGAATAGAAGTATTAAAGAAACTTCGTGAAAACGGCATTAATACACCCATTATGATGCTGACAGCAAAAGCACAAAAAGATGACAGAATAGTCGGGTTTGATTCGGGTGCTGACGATTACATACCAAAGCCTTTTTCACCCGATGAATTAATTTCAAGAGTAAGAGCGATGCTTCGCCGAAGCGAGCAGTATAAACCGAATGTTCTTACATTTGAAGATATTTCGCTTGACAGTAATTCGGGACTTTTGAAATGCGGTGAAAACAGTGCAAGACTCAGCGCAAGAGAATTTCAGGTTATGGAACTTTTTATGCGTTCACCGAATGTGGTTTTTTCTGCCAACCGAATTATGGAATCGGTTTGGGGTTGGGACTCGGATGCAGAAATCAATGTTGTTTGGGTGCATATTTCCAACATAAGAAAAAAACTAGTTAAAATCGGCTCAAAAGTAATTGTTTACGCTCACAGAGGTTTAGGCTATGCTTTGGAGGTTAAAAAATGATTAAAAAACTGCGAAAGAAATTTATTTTAATGGCGATTATTTCGGTAGCCGTGGTTTTAGTTTTACTCTGTGCAATTGTAAATATTGCAAACTATGTTATTACCGATTCAAACACTACACAAACAATAGAAACTATTTTTAACAATCAAGGAAATTTGCCTGTTTTTAACGAGCAAAACAAGCCTAATGAACAGAATGATATTCAAAAGCCTATGCCGAAACCACATGAATCTGACTATTCAACAAGGTATTTTGTTTTGCGGTATGACGATGAGGGAAATATTTCTCAAAAAATGCTTGATAATATTACAACCGTAACCGAAGAAGATACAGAAACTTATTTAAAAATAGCACAAAATCACGGCGAGGGCTACGGCTCTTACGGTGATTTTAAATATTATGTTTCACAAATCGGCAGCGGTAAGTATATGGCCATTTTTCTTGATACTTACAGAGAAATGCACTCGGTTTACACAATTTTGATAATCTCAATTATTGCTATGGTGGTTTGCATTATATTAGTTTGTATTGCAGTTTTGCTTTTTTCAAAAAAGGCGGTTGACCCTGTTGTAAAAAATAACGAAAAGCAAAAACAATTTATAACCGATGCAAGCCACGAACTCAAAACGCCGATTACCGTTATAACAACAAGCCTAAAAGTGCTTGAAATGGAAAACGGTAAGCAAAAATGGATTGATAAAGCGGTATCACAAACGCAAAAACTAAGCGAACTTGTAAACGAACTTGTTAAACTTTCAAAAATGGACGAGGAAACAAAACCTGTTTTTTCGGAGTTTAACATTAGCCGAGCAGTAGAGGAAACGATCGATTCTTTTAAAGATTTTGCAAAAGAAAATTCGCACAAAATTTCTGCCGATATTGAGAAAGATTTAAAGTACAAAGGCGATGAATATGCCATTCGTCAACTGCTTTCAATTTTAATTGACAATGCGGTAAAATATGCGAGCGAAAATTCGCCGATTGAAATAGCACTCAAATCTTATAAAAAAGGCGTTATTATAACATCAAAAAATGCCTGCGAAAATGCAGACACAATAGAAACCGCTAAACTTTTCGACCGTTTTTATCGCGCCGATAAAGCAAGAACCTCAGGCGGTGGCTTCGGCATAGGCCTCTCAATAGCACAAAGTATCGTCGAAGAACATAAAGGAGAAATCAAAGCTGAAACAGTTGATAACAATTCAATCAAATTTACAGTAAAACTAAAATAGTCCGTCGCACGGACAGGCAACTCTTCGGGCGGTTGCGACCGTAACGCAACTCTTCGGCGATTAGTCTGATATAACTTAATATTTGCAGTGCCTCAGGGTTGGAGTTTTGATTTAACCCTGAGGCTTTTATTTTTCATCAAATATAAATACTTTGTAGGGGTCGGGTTCTTGACCCGTCCCGATAAGTTTTAAACAAAAATAATTATATATTTGATTGTGCAGGAACGCTTTGGGCGTTCTTTTTATAAACAAAAAAGTTTGAAAAAATTTTCAGTTTGAAAAACTACATTTATTAAAGGCTATGGTTTTTCACATTTACCGCAGTCGGAACAGCCGTTACAGATAAGTCTGCTTGCACACATTTCGCAATTTTTTCGATAATGCGGTACATATAATTCGCTTTTAGGAATAGGAAGTCCGAAATTGTCGCACAACTTCCATTCAATCGGACCTCCTTCAAAGTTCATACCCGATTTAAACGCCATTTCGCTTTGCAATTTCTTTTTCGGCAGAAAATACCGTTTGCCGTCTTTAATAAACACCGAGCCTGTTTCAATAAAGCAAAATGTTACATTGTTTTTCACGCACTCGGCACGCAAACTTTTAACCCAATCAAAATTGCAAGGTCTTGCACCGTCGTAATTCTCTCCACCACAAATAACCTGCTCTATTTGGCCTGTTTCAAGATATTTTTCTATGCTCACACTTCCGATAAACGGTGCACACATAACGCCCTTGTGTTTAAACGGTAAATCAAGCAATATGGGTATGCGTTCATCTGCTCGTTTTTGATTTTCCGCCGTAACATTAAGCATTACATTTTCAAATCCGCTGCCCCAGTCTTTCGGCAGATTTTCAAGCACTCGCTCGGGACGTTTTGTAAGCAAAAAGAATTTTACATCTTTTCTCTGCCTAATCATTTCCCAAGCATCATCTCGCCACTCATCTGCCTCTTTCAAAAAGAAATCGGAAGCCATACAAACCCTTATCAGTTCACCGCTTTTTATTTTAAAACCGCCGTCTTTTTTACGCTGTAACGGGTAATCAAAACCCGTTTTTGTTTTGTAAATTTCAGCACCGTTTTGCTGTCTTATTTTATCAAGAAAATACATATAGCAATGCTCACAGCCCTCGCTGCGTTTTGTGCAACCGTGCCAGGGATTCCATATATCGTGCATAAAATCACCGCCTGTTATTATATTAACAGACGGTGATTTTTTTGTCAATATTTCATATTATTTTGTCTTACTATTTTGCCAAAGCCTCACCCAATGCTTTGCATTTTTCTATTGCTTCGTCATCGGGGTATTCGTTGCAAATTACATAATCACAAGCAAATACCGCACCGTTTGTAAGACAACGCTCTTCCCAATTTCTCATCCATTCGCCGTCGCCCCAACCGTAAGATCCGAAAAGTGCAATTTTTTTGCCTTTTAATTTTGGCTCGCAATCGGTAAACATAGGGTCAAATTCGGTTTCTTCAAGAACCTCGGCACCCATTGCAGGGCAACCGAATGCTACTGCATCATAGTCATCGAGTTTTGAAGCGTCAAATTCGCCTGATGTAAACAAATCAACCTCTCCGCTCGCATTTTTTGCACCCTCGACAACCGCTTTCGCCATAGCCTCGGTGTTACCTGTTCCGCTGAAATATACTACTGCTGTTTTACTCATAAAAAATCACCTTTCTTTTATATATTAAACGGCTACTGTAAGTCGTTCAATCGTTTTACCCTTTAAATAGAGTTCTTTATAAATTCTTGTGCATTTTTTGTAATTTTCAAAGCATTTTTTCGCTTTTTCCTCATCGCCGTAAACTTTCCAGCAACCGACACATTTTGAGCATTTCGCATTGTTTTCGATGAACCCCTTAACATCTTCGGGCGGATAGCCCAGAAAAAGCCCGACCTCGTGCGGAAACTGCTCATAATTTTTAAAGCGGTTAATCAGCCTGCAAATACACTTGTTAGGGTTACCGTCTGAATAACCGTGCTCTTTTAACAAATTCAATGCTGTTTTATCGGTCAAATCTTTTTCTAATTTTGATGGGCGATACAAATATATTAATGCTTTACTGCTATCAATTTTTATCGGAATCATCAAAACTCCCTTTGATGAAAGATTTCTGTTATAATTCCTTATATCGTTTAACAATTTGTTTTTATCATCGCACTTGCAAGAGAATAAATTTGCCGTTTTTATGCCTGCAAGAGTCGGAGAACATTGCTCAATAATCACCCTCTCGCACATAGTTTTCCTCCTATATGTTCATCTAAAACGCCTTTAAGAGCAGTCGCCGAACTCGAATGACACCGTGCAATCACAGCATTTGTACCGTTTGTTTCGTTTAAAACACCTCGAAGCATTTTGTGCGATACCGTGTTTGTAAAAAGCACCAGCAAATCAGGACTGCCGATTTTATTTTTAAGACTGCCGTTCTTTTTTGTAAAAACTTTTGCTCTGCAACTGTACTGCGAGCAAATATCTTTATACTGCCTTTCCATACGCTCGTTTCCGCCTACTATTACAACACTCATACTATCAATTGCTCCTTATTTCTTTTAGTTAGCATATGCTAACCAAACTGTTAAAATAATGCACCTTTTTAGGCGCTTGTATTAACAATGCTTTATAAATATTTTTTGTGAGATAATCTAATTTATTCAAATAAAGCAAAAATATTATTCTCTGTATATATGTTAGCATACACTAACTAAAAAATCAAGATATTTTTTTTGATTAAATTATTTTTGTAAAATTCGCTGATTTAGTTAGCGACTGCTAACTAAATCGTTGTGCAGTTTAAATAAACAATTTTTGAGGAGCACATTCACATTATTTAGATAGAAACATTAGCGTTTTATTGGTTTGCGATAACTTAGGAGGTGAATCGTAAAATTAAGTTTTAAGGTATTTTATGACAATAGTGTTTAAAATATGTAATTTTGGCAAAAATGAAATTGTTACATATAATAATAAAGCAACACTCAAATTTAAAGGCGTTGCCCCAAAAAAGACGAGGTGATTTTTATGTGTTCTATTTGCGGATTAGCGGATTTTCATAAACCTATTGAAAACAAACTTGAAAAAATCCAAAAAATGAATAGCGTATTAAAACACAGAGGAATTGACGATGACGGCATTGCTAAATTCAAATACGGCTCGCTTGCGCACAACCGCCTTAGTATTATGGATATTGAAAACGGAAAACAGCCGATGAAAGCCTATAAAAACGGCTACTCCTACACCATTATTTACAACGGCGAAATTTACAACTGCGACGAGTTGAAAAAAGAACTAAGAAACGAAGAAATCGAGTTTAAAACTACCTGTGACACCGAAGTTGTTCTCTACTGCTATATGGTTTTCGGCGAAAAATGCGTTGAAAAACTAAACGGTATTTTCGCTTTTGCAATTTACGATGAGGAAAAAGAGCAAATTTTTCTTGCTCGCGACCGTTTCGGAATTAAACCGTTTTTTTACACAATGAGCGACAGTATTTTTGCATTTGCCTCCGAAATTAAAGCGTTGCTGTCACTCCAAAAAGTAAAGCCTGTAATCGACAAAAAAGGACTTTGGCAGTTGATGTTTTTAAGTCCGATAACGCTTGAAGGGCAAACAGTTTTTAAAAATATTTTTGAAATAAAGCCCGGTTATTGCGGTACTTTTTCAAAAAAAGGGCTAACTCTTTACAGATACTTTTCTCTTAAACCCGAAAAACTTGATATTACTCCCGAAGAAGCGGCAAAAGAAGTAAAAAACTTGCTTTTAGACACCGTAAAGCGACAGATAAAATCAGATGTTCCGCTTTGCACTTTTTTGTCAGGCGGGCTCGATTCTTCGGCACTTTCGGCGCTTGTTGCAAGAGAGTATACAGCACATGGCAAAATTCTATCTACCTACTCGTTTGAGTACGAGGGCAACAAGCAGAATTTTAAAAAATCGCTTTTTCAACCACAGGGCGACGATGAATTTGCAGTATATTTAGCCGATTATCTCAAAACCGACCACACCGTTTTAACCGCACCGACCGAAAAGGTAGCGCAATATCTTATAGATGCAACAAAATACCGTGATTTTCCCGGTCAGGCGGATATTGATTCCTCGCTTTTATACTTTTGCGAGCAAGTTAAAAAAGAACATTCTGTTGCGATTTCAGGTGAATGTTCCGATGAAATTTTCGGCGGGTACCCTTGGTTTTATCGAAAAGAAATGCTAAACTCGGGATTTTTCCCGTTCGTACATCAGCCGTTTGCAAGAGCGGATTTATTCAGCAGAGAAATTATAAAACCCGATGAAGGATACGAATATTTATCAAAAATATACCGTGCTGATTTAAATGAAGTAGAGTGTTTGACAGACGACAGTGAAGCCGACAAAGTCGCTCGAAAAGCATCACACCTTTCGATAAAGTATTTTATGACAAACTTGCTTGAACGCAAAGACCGAATGAGTATGGCTTCCTCGCTTGAAGTCAGAGTTCCCTTTGCCGACCACCGCTTGGCACAGTTTGTTTACAATGTGCCTTGGAAAATCAAGTTTGAAAACGAAACCGAAAAAGCGTTGTTACGAAATGCGGTAAAAGATTATCTGCCTGATAAAATTCTTTGGCGAAAAAAATCGCCATATCCGAAAACGCACAATCCAAAATACGAACAGATTGTAACCAATATGCTTGACGAACGATTAAAACAAGACAGTCGCATAGCACAGATTTTGGATTTTGAAGTTTACAAATCTTTGAAACAAAAGGAAAACATTACTTGGTTTGGGCAATTGATGGCAAAGCCTCAGTTGCTTGCCTGGCTCGTTCAACTTGATGTATTCTTATCCGAATATGACTGCATTATTGAATAAATACAAAAATCGCCTGAAAAAATCAGGCGATTTTTAAATTGTTGCTATTTAACTGTTACTTTTTTTGCCTTACTCCATTTACTGTAAGCCTTCTTAGAACCTTTTTTAACCATTGCTCTTATCTGAACGGTATATTTTTTACCTTTCTTCAATTTCTTAATGGTTTTAGATACATTCTTAGTAGCCTTAAATGTTTTCACTGTCCATTTGCCCTTAATTCTATATCTAACTTGGAAGCGGTTTGCACCTGCCACTTTTTTATACTTAACAGTAATTTTCTTAGAACCTGCTTTTACAGTTGATTTCGAAGGAACTTTCAAAACTTTTTTAGCAACAGTTGCTCCGGCCGAAACAACTTTTCCGCAAAGACTACATAATTTTCTGTTCTTATAGCCTGCTGCAAAATAATTTGCCGCTTTATTCTTTGTAACGAATACATGAGCATTTGCGTCAATCGGCAAAACAACTTCTTTTTTAATGCCACAGTATTTGCAAGTATATGTAATCTTACCTGTCGATTTGCATGTTGCCGGAACAATTTTACCGGAATCCCAAGAATGAGCATTAGAATCAATCATAATCAAAGATTGTTCTTTTATTACTTCACCGCAGAATTCACAATGTGAACCTTCTGTTTTTCCTGCCGAAACGCAAGTAGCGGGTACTGCCGGGTCAATTACTATTTGATGCTTTATTTTTGAGCCTACATCAATAATTGTATCGGTTCCGTTACAACCTTCACGGTCGCAAACCGCTGTTTTAGTTCCGTCTGAAACGCAAGTAGCATCGTTATTTGAAACATAATTTATAAACGAGTGACCTAATGATTCGCCGTATTCTGTACCGCAAATTTCACATTTTGCCTTATTATCACAGGTAGCAGTTCCACCGCTATGTGATTGCGGATCAATATGTTCATCACATCTTGAACATATTTTCCAGTGAGTAGTGCCGTCAGAACCGTAAACATACTTCCCTTGGGAATCCTTAACTAAATCGTGACCCAAACTGTCGCCGAAGTAAAGCCCACAAACTGTGCATAACTCACCGTGCAAGCATGTAGGACCTTCGCCACTTGGTGTATGTGCTTTGGTTGTACCTATTTCTTTAAGTCCGCATCTTTTACACTCTTTCCAGTGACTGTGTTCATCACAATTCCAATCATAATTATGACCCAATGCTACTACTGTTTTATTACAATACAAACATTTACCGTCTTGCGCACATGTAGCGTTATTATCCCAATCATCGCAAGTATCAATATAAAATTCATTTAATGCTGTCAAATCTTTTGATGCATAATTATATACATATTCAGCTTTTT
>CACYEQ010000119.1 GCA_902773485.1 Oscillospiraceae bacterium | reverse complement strand
TTGCCAATCAGTAAATCCTTAACTTCATTTATCATTGAAAGGGTTTTTGAACGAACAAATGAAAAATGCCGTTCATATTTTTCATATATTATCTCGTTATTGTCGGCAACAACTACTTTTGCAGTTGTTGAACCAATATCAATTCCGAGTAAAACTCCGTTAAAACCGGTATCTAAATTAATTTTAGCCATTTTTTGACCTCCGCAATTTATGCTTAACTTATATTATACAACAAATCCCGACATTTTTCAATCATATTATTTTGGGTAATATTGGCTGTAATATATTAATACTTATGATGTTAAAAAAATATAACATAAAAATCGGCTAATTAATAGCCGATTTCGTCGTCTTTATGCTCATTAAACACTTTAAAACACAAGCGTTTAAGGTCGGAATAGGTATTTAATTCACCGCAATCTCTGCGGTAAGCGGCGGCACCTTTAATTCCTCTCATATAAAATGCAGCGTGTTTTCGAGCCTGCATCATAGCAGTTTTTTCGTCTTTATATTCAATCATCAATTTAACCTGCTTTAAAAGCGTTAGCATACGCTCGGAAACAGGGGGAGAGGGAACAAAGCGTGTTTCGTTAAGATAAGCATCAATCTGCTGAAAAATCCAAGGCGCACCGCAAGCGGCTCTGCCGACCATAACAAGATCACAATTTGTATATTCATACATTTTTGCAGCATCGTTTGCGTCGCGAATATCGCCGTTGCCGATAACTGGTATTGAAACCGCTTCTTTAACATCTTTGATTATATCAAGATTAACGGGCGGTGCATACATTTGAGGTCTTGTTCTTCCGTGAACGGTAACTGCACTCGCTCCGCTTTGTTCTACTATTTTTGCAATCTGTACAGCGTTGATGTGTTCGTTATCCCAACCTGCTCTGATTTTTGCGGTTACAGGCACACCCGAAACACTTTTTACCGTTTCAACTATTTTTCCGGCAAGTTCCGGGTCTTTCATAAGTGCCGAGCCACCGCCGTTGTTGGCAACTTTCGGTGCCGGACACCCCATATTAATATCAATAAAATCAGGATTATATTTCATTGCCTTTTCGGTAGCGATTTTAAAACATTCGGGGTCATAGCCGAACAACTGAACGCCCATTGGGCGTTCTTTTTCGTGAACTTGCAAAAACTCTTTTGATTTATTATCACCGAGTGACAGCGCCTTAACACTTGTCAGTTCACCGACAGTAAATGCTGCTCCGTAACCACGGCAAAGTTCACGCATTGCTCTATCAGCCACACCTGCCATAGGCGCAAGGCACGCATTTCCTTTTATTTCTAAATTTCCTATTTTCATTTTTAATACCTTTTTAATTAATTCTTTTGGTATTATAGCAGATAGTTAAAGTTTTTTCAATATTGCTTTTTGCAAAAATGTGTGATAAAATACATATTAATGTCAATTTTTGGAGAAAAAAATGAATAAAAAAATTACAATACCCAGCGAAATAGCGTATCTTTTCGCTTGCATTACAATTTCTTTTTCGGTTGCTATGATTACAACAACTGACTTCGGCGTTTCTATGATAGTCGCTCCCGCATATATTTTAAGCCAAAAAATCGTTATTTCGTTCGGACAAAGTGAATATATTATTCAAGCATTGCTTTTTATTCTGCTTTGCCTGATTTTGCGAAAATTTAAGATTGTTTTTTTCGCTTCTTTTGTAACAGGTTTAATTTACGGTGCAATTTTAGATTTTTGGCGAATTGTTATTCCTCATTTTAACCCGAATATTACACCTGTAGGCTCGCTTCCGTTTGAACTTAGAATAGTTTATTTTATAATAGGTGCACTTTTAACTTCGTTTTCAGTTGCTGTGTTTTTCAAAACCTATATTTATCCGCAGGTTTATGATTTTTTCGTAAAAGCGGTAAGTACACATTTCAATGCTAACAGAACAATTTTCAAAACCTGTTTTGATTGTTCTTGTTTGCTTGTTGCTGTTGTTATGAGCCTTGTGTTTTTCGGCAGTTTTGTGGGAATAGGCTTCGGCACTTTAATAATGGCTTGCTTAAACGGCTTTGTTATAGGTTTTTTCAGTAGATTTTTAGATAAATTTTTTGTGTTTCAACCGATTTTTAAAAATTTTTCAAATAAATTTGCTATTGAATAAAACTATAAATTGTGATAAAATAAATTAGTAAATTTTATAAGGAGATTTGTTTTATGGATAATTATTCAATCGGCACAAAATGTGTTCAAGGCGGATACAGACCTAAAAACGGCGAACCGAGAGAGGTGCCTATTATTCAAAGCACCACTTTTAAATATGATACAAGCGAAGATATGGGTAAACTTTTCGATTTGGAAGCCGAAGGCTATTTTTATTCAAGATTGCAAAACCCAACTGCTGATACAGTTGCTAAAAAAATCTGTGAGTTAGAGGGCGGTACCGCCGCAATGCTTACTTCTTCGGGTATGGCTGCAAGCTTTTTAGCAGTATTTAATCTTTGTTCGGCAGGCGACCATTTTATTTCGTCATCATCAATTTACGGCGGAACATTTAATCTTTTCGCAGTTACTTTGAAGAGGATGGGCATTGATGTTACATTTGTTGCACCTGATTGTTCTGATGAAGAGTTTGAAAAAGCATTCAGACCGGAAACGAAACTTGTTTTTGGCGAAACAATTGCAAATCCGGCTCTAACAGTTTTAGATATTGAGCGTTTTGCTAATATTGCTCATGCTCACGGCGTTCCGCTTATTGTTGACAATACTTTCCCAACTCCTGTTCATTGCAGACCTTTTGAGTTTGGTGCTGATATTGTTACTCACGCTACTACAAAATATATGGACGGTCACGCAAGTGCAGTAGGAGGTGCAATTGTTGACAGCGGTAAATTTGATTGGACAAAATACCCTGAAAAATTTGAAGGACTTTGCACACCTGATGAAAGTTATCACGGTATTACATATACTGAGCGTTTCGGACTCGGCGGAGCATACATAACAAAAGCGGTTGCTCAACTTATGCGTGACCTTGGAGTTACTCCTGCACCGATGAGTGCTTATCTATTGAATTTAGGGCTTGAAAGTTTACATGTAAGAATGAAAAGACACAGCGATAACGGTCTTGCAGTTGCAAAATATCTTGAAAACAACGATAAAATTTCTTGGGTTAATTTCCCTGGTTTGCCTTCAAGCAAAGATTATGAATTAACTCATAAATACTTAAAAGACGGCACTTGCGGTGTTGTAAGTTTTGGCGTAAAAGGCGGAAGAAAAGCTGCTGAAAAATTTATGAAAGAACTTAAAATTATCGCGATTGAAACTCATGTTGCAGATGCTCGTTCTTGTTGCTTGCATCCCGCTTCTTCTACTCACCGCCAGTTGAGTGATGAAGAATTAATTTTGGCAGGCGTTTCACCTGATTTGGTTAGACTTTCATGCGGACTTGAAGATGCAAAAGACCTAATTAACGATATTCAGCAAGCGTTAGATAAAATTTGATTATACGAGGGATAATATGCCTATTAAAATACCGAACGATTTGCCTGCGGTAAAAATTTTGGAAAAAGAGAATATTTTTGCTATGACTGAAACAAGGGCTATTACGCAAAATATTCGACCTTTAAGAATAGTTTTGTTAAACTTAATGCCTAAAAAGATTGAAACCGAAACGCAGATTTCTAGAATTCTAGGTAACACACCGTTGCAAATTGAACTAACATTGATAAGAACAAAAACCTATAATTCCAAAAATACTTCAAAAGACCATCTTTTAGCGTTTTATCAGACATTTGATGATATAAAAGAAGAAAAATTTGACGGTATGATTATTACAGGTGCGCCTGTTGAAATGCTTGAATTTGAACAAGTTGACTATTGGGAAGAACTTTGCGAAATAATGGAGTGGAGCAAAACCCATGTTCACAGCACAATGCATATATGCTGGGGCGCACAAGCAGGTCTTTACTATCATTACGGATTAAAGAAAGAGCGGTTGCCGAAAAAAATTTTCGGCGTATTCCCGCACAAAAAAGATTATAAAAACTCAATGTTACTCAGAGGCTTTGACGATATTTTTTATGTTCCTCACTCACGCTATACAACGGTAAACCGCAATGATGTCGAAAAAATATCAAAACTTAGAATACTCGCTTCTTCCGATGAGGCAGGAGTTGATATTATTTCAAAAATCGGCGGCAGACAGTTTTTTGTTATGGGTCACGCAGAGTATGACGCACTTACGCTTGATTCTGAGTATAAAAGAGATATTAAAGAGGGTATCAAAATAGAGATGCCGAAAAATTATTATCTTAATGATGATCCTAAAAATCCGCCTGTGGTGAATTGGCGTTCAAACGGCAGTCTTTTGTTTATAAACTGGCTTAATTATTTTGTTTATCAATCAACGCCTTACGATATTAAATCTATTAACTAACAGTAAAAAACCGCCGAAAGGCGGTTTTTTAAATGCGTTCTTTTCTGTAAATTTCATTTGTTTCAAGGTTATAAAAAGAAAATTCATTATTTTCAAAGATTATGTAAGAATGAGGAGAATTTTCTTTCGGAATAGAAACAGAACCCGGGTTTATATATAAAATTTCGTTTTCTTTTTCGTATTTTGGAATATGGGTATGACCGAAAATTACAGTATCTCCTTTTTGTAAATTAATTCTTTCAAAATGATGACCGTGTGTTAAATAAAAGTTTTTGTTTTCAATAAAAATACTTGAATTTTCGCAAAGAATCGGAAAGTCAAGTACCATTTGGTCAACTTCTGCATCACAATTTCCTCTTACACAAATAATTTTTTGAGAAATTTTGTTTAAAATTTCAATAACCTTTTTAGGATTGTACTCTTGCGGTAAATCGTTTCTAGGACCGTGATACAAAATGTCGCCTAACAGAATTAATTTATCTGCGTTTGATTTTTCAAATTTTTCTACCATCTTTTTACAAAATATATAACTTCCGTGAATATCAGAAGCAATAAAATATTTCATAATAATCACCTAAACTTTCTGAATAGATTATACTATATAAAAAGCAGTAAATCAACTTTTTGGCGAAAATAAAAATATTTACTTTAAATATTTTCAGAAGTAATTCAAAAGATAATAAAGAAAGGCAGGTGATTTTTTATGAAAAAATTTATAAAAATTTTATGTTGTTTTTTAGCGGTGATAAGCACATTTTCTTTTTGGACGGTTTATTACTATAATACTATTTTGCCTAATAATATTATGATTTATGATGACGAAACGGTTAATTTTAATACAAATATTAAAATTGTTTCCAACAAAGAGGAGAGCGAGGAATTAGTTTCCAATATAAATAAAGCGTCAGACAGTTATAAATCGGATTTATCATTAATGGGAATTGTACCTATAAAAAGCATCAATATTAATAAAGTTAAGAAAAGATATGTTGTTCTAAGCGGTGAAAATTTCGGCATTAAAATTTTCACCAAAGGAGTTATGGTAGTGGGTATGTCAGATGTGAAAGGCGGAGTAAACCCTGCCAAAAAAGCGGGAATGAAAATAGGGGATATTATTCTAAAAGTTAATAACAAATCGGTAAATTCAAATGAAGAATTATCGGCGATAATAAATAATTCGGGTGGATACGAACTTGTTTGTAGAATAAAGCGTAATAACAAAACATTTAATATTACCTTTAAACCTATTTATTCAAAAGATAACGCCTCTTATAAAGCGGGCATTTGGGTGAGAGACAGTTCTGCAGGACTTGGCACAATGACTTTTTACTCATTGGTAAACGGAGCGTTCGCAGGGCTCGGTCATGGAATTGTAGATGTAGATACAGGCGTTCTTTTGCCGATAAATTCAGGAGAAATAGTTAAAACAGAAATACTTTCAATTACAAAAAGCAATTACGGTAGTGCAGGTGAGATTT
This sequence comes from Oscillospiraceae bacterium, assembly GCA_902773485.1. Taxonomy (GTDB): domain Bacteria; phylum Bacillota; class Clostridia; order Oscillospirales; family Acutalibacteraceae; genus RUG11462. The sequence continues at coordinate 920 of CACYEQ010000119.1, read as the reverse complement.
GCGGAGCGTTTACAGGTGAAGTCGAAGGTGATATTATTAATAACGCCCCTTGCGGACTTTACGGGTATTTAAACAGTTTTGACAAGCAAAAAGAACTAATTAGAATTTCAAACAGACAAGATGTAAAAGAGGGCAAAGCAAGAATATATACAACGCTTGATAATAACGGTCCAAAGTATTACAATTGCGAGATTGAAAAGGTGGATTATAACAATAAAACTCAAAAGAATTTGCTTATTCATATTACAGATGAAAAATTAATAAGTAAAACAGGCGGTATTGTACAGGGAATGAGCGGTTCTCCTATTGTTCAAAACGGGCAACTTGTAGGTGCACTTACAAATGTATTTGTGAATAACCCTACAAGAGGTTATGCGGTTTTCTCAGATGAAATGTATGAAAAAATGACAAAAGTTACAGAGAATTCGACCTTAAACAGGGTTTCTTGATTATTTTTTTAGAAAATTCATCATTTTGCATAAAAATCCTACAAAAATTTTTACTAAAATTTTCCAATTTATTTGTTGCAATAATTGGAAATATATGGTAAAATGTAGACAAATAAAAAATTGGAGGAAAAATTTATGCAAAAAAAGTTAAAAGTCATAATTGCAGAAAATATGACGGATTTTTCAAAGGAATGTGAAAAGGTATTAGGTTCATACGGAATGGATGTTATTCTTATAAAGAAAGATGGTAATACGCTTCTTTCTGAAATAAAAGTGCAAAGTCCCGACATCGTTTTGGCAGATGTTTTTATGCCTCACATTGATATAATGGGAGTGCTTGAATCGATAAACAAAATGAGCGAGGATATGAAACCGATTGTATTTGCAATGTGCAATTTTGACAATCCTTTATTAGAGTCAAAAACTCTTGAAAAAGGAGTTTCTTATTATTTTATTAAACCGTTTTCGGTT
>CACYEQ010000118.1 GCA_902773485.1 Oscillospiraceae bacterium | reverse complement strand
TTCAAAAGTTTAATAGTTTCCTCCATAGACGGCAATGTTGTTGTCATCAAAGCACTGAGACCAACCAATTTACAGTTATTCTCAACCGCACATTTCACAACTTCCTCAGGCGGTACATCTTTACCTAAATCTAATACTTTAAAGCCATAACTTTCAAGCAAAACTTTAACAATATTTTTGCCAATATCGTGAATATCGCCTTTAACCGTTGCAAGAACTACCGTTCTTGAAGTATCGTTATCACCTGTATTCATTTTAGTTTTCAGCAGTTCAAATGCAGCGCTTGCCGCTTCGGCACTTAAAAGCAGTTGCGGCAAAAACGCTTTTTGCTTTTCAAAATCATCGCCGATTTCGTTTAATGCCGGAATAATATAATTATTAATTATATTAAGCGGTTGTTCGCTTTCAAGCAGTATTTGCGCTTGATTTACTGCACTTTCTTTTGCACCCTTAACAATTGAACGGTGCAATGTCATCTCTTTTTTTCGAGTATTTGTCTTTGTTTCTTCTGAATTTTGGGTAGAATATTCGATGAACTCACTGCAATTACTATCTAAATTTTTTACTGCACAAAAAGCATAGTAAGCGTCTGTCATCTCTTTTGAAAATGGATTCATAATTGCAAGATTAAGACCGTTTTCCATAGCAACCGCAAAAAAAGTTGAGTTTATAACAGAACGGTTCGGCAATCCAAAAGATATATTAGAAACGCCAAGCGAGGTATAAACGCCCAAAGCACGAATTTTTCTTACAGATTCTAGCGTTACCAAAGCGTTTGTTGTATCCGAAGAAATTGTCATAGCAAGCGGGTCGACAATAATATCTTTTTTATCAATACCGTATTGCTTTGCGGTTTTAATAATCTTTTCAGCAATTTTTACCCTTTCATCGGCATTATCGGGTATGCCGTTTTCATCGAGTGTCAACGCAATTACTGCACCGCCGTATTTTTTTACAAGAGGAAAAACCGCTTCCATACTCTCTTTTTTACCGTTTACCGAGTTTACAAGCGGTTTACCGTTGTAAATTCTCAAAGCCACCTCTAACGCTTTCGGGTCGGAGGTGTCAATCTGCAAAGGAACATCGGTAACTGACTGCAAAGCAAAAACGGTATCTTTCATCATTTTAACTTCGTTAATTTCTGGCAAACCTACATTAACATCTAAAATTGCAACGCCCGTTTCCGCTTGCGTAATTCCCTCATTCAGAATATAGTTTAAATCGTTATTTCTAAGTGCTTCTTTTAACTTTTTTTTACCTGTCGGGTTAATTCTCTCACCTATCAATTGTGGTTTTTCACCAATAAAAACACCGTGAGTATATGAAGAAACAACCGTCAAATTCTTATTTTCAGGGTATTTATAAGCAATATCTTTGGTTTTTGCAATGGTTTTTTCAATATATTCGGGAGTTGTTCCGCAACAACCGCCCAAAATACAAGCGCCTAAGTTTGCAATTTCACGCATATAATCAGAAAATTCATCAGCACCGATATTATAAAAAGTTACTCCGTCTTTCACTTCGGGAAGCCCTGCATTCGGATTTACAATCATTGGAACAGAAGCATATTTTAAATATTCCTTAATAGTAGGAATCATTTTATCAGGTCCTAACGAGCAATTAATGCCGACAGCGTCAACCCCTAAACTTTCAAGCATTGCAATCATAGCAGCAGGATTTGCCCCTGTCATCATTTTTGACTGCTCATCATAAACATTTGTAACAAAAATCGGCAAATCGCTGTTTTCCTTAGCAGCAATAACTGCCGCTTTGGTTTCGTATGCGTCGCTCATAGTTTCAATTATAATTAAATCAACACCGCATTTTTGCGCTATACGAATATTTTTTGCAAAAAGTTCAACTGCATCTTCAAAATCGAGGTTGCCCAGAGGTTTTAAAAGTTTCCCGCTGGGGCCTAAATCAAACGCAATAAATTTATCTTGATAATCTTTCACGGCTTTTTTTGCACAATTAATACCTGCAACGATTATATCTTCATAATCCTGAAACTTTTCGCAGTTTACACCAAAAGTATTTGTTATTATTATGTCAGCACCTGCCGACAAATAATCTTTATGCATTTTAACAATTTTTTCGCTGTTTGAAATATTCCAATTTTCGGCACGCTCACCGCCTTTAAGACCCATAGCCTGTAAAAGCGTTCCTGCACCGCCGTCAAAATATAATCTTTTTTGTTTAATTGCTTGTCTAATGTCCATTAAAGCACTCCTATAATTGCCGTTATTGATTTTACAGGCGTCATTAAAAGCGATTCGTTCAGCGTTATACCGAGTGTTTTGTCAGCCGACAAAAAATTTAAAATATCTGGCTGAATTTCAAGAGGTAAATCACCGTAACCGGGCGAAAAACGAGGTTTTGTTTTATATTGTTCATTGATATATTGATTTACATAATCGCAATAACTTTCAACTGCGGCACTTGAAATTGCGTCGGTTATAAAACATTTTGACTTCGAAAGAAGTTCAAGTCTGCCAAGCAGTCTATCAACTCCTATTCCTGCGGTAACTGCAAGAATAACAGCAAAACTGCACCCTTTCAAATTATTATAAAGATTCTTGCTTTTCACTTTGCAAAACCCGAAGTTTACATAATCGCAATAAGATAATTCGATCGATACTTTTTTATAAGCATATTTATAATTTATTACTTTAAAAAGTTCTTGTTTGCAAAGGTTAATTTCTTCTAAATTAAAATCAATATCGGTTTTAAGTCTTTGTGCCAACTCAATCTTATTAATTTTAATTTTTTCGGTGGCAGTAATACCTGTAATAATTTGTTCGCTCATTTAATAATTTCCGTAAGATTATTTTTAATTTTTTCCGCTACTTCCGTGTTATTCATTGAATAAACATGAACAGAACTTATTCCGTTTGCATAAAGGTCAATAATTTGCTCGGTAGCATACGCAATACCCGCTTGTTTTAATGCTTGCGGGTCGCTTGCAAATCTATCAACAATTCTAATAAATCTCTGCGGTAATGCGTTTTTCGAAATAGATATAATACGCTTAATCTGCTTTGCGTTTGTAACAGGCATAATTCCCGCAACGACAGGCACATCAACGCCAGCCTTTAAAAGACGCATAATGAAATTATAAAGAATATTGTTATCAAAAAACATCTGCGTTGTAAGAAACTCACAACCGCTCTCTACCTTAATTTTAAGGCTTTCAATATCTTTTTTACTGTTCTCGCTTTCAGGGTGAGTTTCGGGGTAGCAAGCACCACCTATGCAAAAATCATCGTCAAAAGACTTGATTTTTTCAATCAACTCATAAGCATAAGTATATTTCATTTTTGATTTATCCAAATCTTTGGGAATATCGCCCCTAAGTGCTAAAATATTTTCAATGCCTTTTGATTTAATCTTTCTTAACTCCGATTCAATTCGGCTTTCATCAGAAGAAACGCAGGTTAAATGAGTAAGCGGTGTAACTCCTTTCTGCTTAATCAAATCTTCTGCCAAATCCACTGTAAAATCCGAAGTGCCTCCGCCTGCTCCGTAGGTTACGCTCATATAAGCAGGTTTTAAATCAGCGATTTTTTCAGCCGCCACCCTTACACTTTCAAAATTATCCGAAGTTTTCGGCGGAAAAACCTCAAATGAAAGAGTAGGTTTTTCACTTTTAATATTTTCAATTACTTTCATAGAATCTTCCTTTACTAAAAAGTAAGTTGTTTTCCTGTTTCTTCCCCTTCTTCGGGAAGTTTTCCGCTTGCAGGCAAAGTTCTTGCCTTATACCTTGCAGGGTTTTCAAGCATACCCTCTTTGTAAAGATAAGCGTTTATTACCTTATGACCTTTGCGTAGTTTCATAACTGCTACACCTTGCGTATTTTTGCTGGTTTTCACATTTATCGCGTCGGTATTTAAAATAAGTTTTCTGCCGTTGATGTTTTCAATAACAATTTCCGACTCATCTTTAATATAAAAAGCGTTTATTAACGGGGATTTATCAGAATAGGCTTTAAGCAGTTTTTTACGATTGGTTTTTGTTTCATACTGCTTCATATCAACTTTTGCAACTTTACCGTTTTCAAAGACAAAAATCATAAAACCGCTGTAATCATCGGTAACTGCCATATACTTTGTGTTTTCATCTTTATCAAACTGCAAAGCGGCAGGAATATAATCGCCCAAAACGCTGGTTTTTGTATCAGAAAAATCGTTTGCTTTCGATTTGTATACCTGACATTTATCAGAGAAAAACAACAGTTCATTTTTATTGTTTGCTTCTATTTCTTCAATTATTTCATCGCCGTCTTTAAGTTTATGAGCACCGCTCATTCTAAGCGACTGCGGAGTAATTTTTTTGAAATATCCGTCTTTTGTGAAGAAAAGATGACAAGCATAATCAGGTATTTCAACAACCTCAACATATTCAGGCTCGTCTTTCGCATAAACAATTTCAGTTCTTCTTTCCTGACCGTATTTTTTGATTACTTCTTTTAATTCGTTTACTATTACCTTTTTAATTTTTGTATTTGATTTCAAAATGCTTTGAAGTTTTGCAATTTCTTCTTTTAATTTCTCGATTTCATCGAGCCGCTTTAAAATATATTCTCTGTTCAAATGGCGGAGTTTAATCTCTGCAACATATTCCGCCTGCGCTTCGTCAATTGAAAAACCAATCATAAGATTAGGAACAACTTCCGCCTCTTCTTCGGTTTCTCTTACAATTTTAATCGCTTTATCAATATCTAAAAGAATTTTTTGCAATCCCTCTAAAATATGAAGTTTTTTAAGTGCTTTATCAAGTGTGAACGAGAGTTTTCTTCTGATACATTCCATACGGAATTTGAGCCATTCGTCAATAATCTCACCAACGCCCATAACTCTTGGACTTCCGTTTATCAGAATGTTGAAATTGCAAGAAAAAGTATCTTGCAAGGTGGTCATTTTAAAAAGTTTAAGCATTAATTTATCGGGGTCAACGCCTCGTTTTAAATCAATGGTTATTCTAAGACCTTCAAGACCTGTTTCGTCACGAATATCGTTAATCTCTGTAACTTTTTTCTGCTTTGAAAGATCTATTATTTTTTCAATTATTGCCTCAGATGTGGTAGTCGGCGGAATTTGCTTAATATCGATACAATTTTGCGATTTATCGTATTCATAAGTCGCTCTAACTTTAAAACCGCCTCTGCCTGTTTTGTAAATATTCTCAATTTCTTCTTTATTGTAAAGAAGTTGTCCTCCAAGCGGAAAATCAGGCGCTAAAAGCGTTTCGGTTAAATCGCAATTTTCATCATAAATATAAGCAATGGTAGTTTCGCAAATTTCTTTTAAATTAAACGGGCAAATATCGCTCGCCATACCAACCGCAATACCTTTATTCGCATTAACAAGTACCGATGGAAAAGTTACGGGAAGCAGCGTAGGCTCTTTTTTTGTAGCGTCGTAATTATCCACAAAATCAACAGTATCTTTATCAATATCTTTAAAAAGTTCCGTAGCAATCGGGGCTAATTTCGCCTCGGTATAACGGGAGGCAGCACAAACCATATCTCTCGAATATGCCTTACCGAAGTTACCTTTTGATTTTACATAAGGATGCAAAAGTGCCTCATACCCTTCGGATAAACGCACCATTGTATCATAAATAGCGGCATCTCCGTGAGGATTCAATTGCATAGTCTGACCGGCAATGTTTGCCGATTTTATTGTTTGACCGTTAAGCAAACCCATTGTGTACATTGTATATAAAAGTTTTCTGTGCGAGGGTTTGAAACCGTCGATTTCGGGTATCGCACGGGAAACAATTACACTCATAGCGTAAGGCATAAAATTAGATTCAAGAGTCGAAGTTATCGGCTGATTTACAACCGTTCCCGACCCTGCTATATATGCGTTTACCTCTTCGGGATTCAAAATAATTCTTCTGTCTTTATTTTTCTTGCTTTTTGATTTTGCCAAAAAAATCACCTTTTATTTTTTGTTTTTTAATATCTTAACTAATATCCGCAAATTCTAGGAATTTATGCCCCTCATTTGCAATATGCTCTTTTCTGCCTGCAATATTATCACCGAGCAATACATCAAACACATGCATTGTTTTTTCAATATCTTCCGGCATAACCTTAATAAGTCTTCTTGTGGCAGGGTTCATTGTAGTTAAGTTCATCATATCGGGTTGGTTTTCACCAAGACCTTTTGAGCGCTGTAAAGTGTATTTTTTATTGCCGATTTTTTTAAGAACCTCGCCTTTTTCCTTATCATCATAAACATAATAAGTTTTATCTTTCGTAGTTATTTCATAAAGCGGAGTTTCTGCAATATAAACATAGCCCTCATTTATTAGCGTAGGTGTAAGGCGGTAAATCATAGCTAAAATAAGCGTTCTTATATGGAAACCGTCAACATCGGCATCGGTGCAGATTACAACCTTGTTCCAGCGCAATTTTTCAATATCAAATGTTGATAAATCTTTATTGGTTTTAGAGTTAACTTCAACTCCGCAACCGAGCACTTTCATTAAATCAACAATAATTTCACTTTTGAATATTTTAGAATATTCAGGTTTTAAGCAGTTTAAAATTTTACCACGAACAGGCATAACGCCTTGAAATTCAGGGTCGCGCGCAAGTTTTACCGAACCGAGAGCCGAATCACCCTCAACTATATAAAGTTCTCTCTCACTAGCATTTTTAGAACGGCAATCAACAAATTTTTGCACACGGGACGCCATATCGTTGCTGGTTTGCAATGTTTTTTTGATATTAAGACGCTCTTTTTCGCTCTTTTCACGAGAACGCTTATTTATTAAAATCTGGTCGCCTACCTTTTCGGCTTTTTCTTTATTCTCAATAAAAAATACTTCTAGATTGTGTTTCAAAAATTCCGTTAGTGCCTCTTGAATAAACTTATTTGTTATCGCTTTTTTAGTTTGGTTTTCATAAGAAGTCTGATTTGAAAAAGATGAAATTACAAGCACCAGTGACTCCTCAATATCCGCAAAGGATACTTTTGATTCATTCTTGTTGTACTTATTATTTTGCTTAAAAAATGCGTCAAACTGCGAAACGAATGCAGAACGCACTGCTTTATCCGGTGCACCGCCGTATTCAAGATAACTTGAATTGTGATAATACTCTTTTCTTTGCACCTTATTTGAAAAATTGAGTGCAACATTCATTTTCACAAGATATTCCGGCTTGTCCGCTCTGTCTTTACCTTTTCTCTCGCCTTTCCACAAAAGCGTATCAATAAAGCCCAAATCTTCGCCTACTGTATCGTTTACATAGTCTAAAATACCGTTTTTATAGGTAAATTCCTTAGTTTCAAATTTTGAAGCGGAAACCTGATTTTTAAGAACAAAAACAAGACCGTCATTTACTACCGCCTGACGGGTCAAAATATCTTCAAAATACTCATAAGGTATTTTAATATCGGTAAACACTTCATCATCGGGCAGCCAATGAGTTTTAGTGCCTGTATCTTTACCTAAGTAAGGTTCTTTTTTGAGTCCGCCTACATTTTCGCCCTTTTCAAAATGAAGTGTATATTTATAACCGTCACGCTTAATCTCAACATTCATATATTTAGAAGCATACTGCGTTGAGCAAAGACCGAGGCCGTTAGTACCTAATGAAAACTGATAAGTGCCGTTTTCGTCATTATCATATTTACTGCCTGCATAAAGTTCGCAATAAAGCAGTTCCCAGTTATATTTATTTTCATTGGGGTTATAATCAACAGGACAGCCTCTGCCGAAATCCTGCACCTCAATAGAATTATCAAGATACCTTGTGATAATAATTTTTTTACCATAGCCTTCTCTCGCCTCATCAATAGAGTTGGTTATTATTTCAAAGGTTGAATGTTCGCAACCCTCGATACCATCAGAACCGAAAATAACCGCAGGACGAAGCCTTACTCTGTCAGCACCTTTTAAAGATGAAATGCTTTCGTTACCGTAAGAAGCCTTTTTTGCCATACCTTAAAAATTTCTCCTTCTATTTATACATATACATATTAATTTTATACCATATATGGTAGTTTTGTCAATATTTTATTTCAAAATATTTGAATAATCACTGCTTTTTATTGACTTTTTGGGAATTTTGTGATAATATTAAGAAAATTCTTAAAATAAGGAGTTTATTATGGAATCAACAGGCTATATGCGAGGGCTGAATTTCGGTCATTGGATTTCGCAATATGGGGAACTTTCAGATGATTACTTTAAAAGCTATATAACTGAAAGTGATTTTGAACAGGTAGCAAGATGGGGCTTTGACCACATTCGACTGCCAATTGACTACCCTGTTTTTTATAACGAAAAAACTGGCGAATTTATTGAAAACGGCTTGAAATATGCAGACTTTGCAATTCAAACTGCTAAAAAATACGGGTTAAATGTTGTTCTTGATTTGCATAGAACTCCCGGTTATTCTTTCAATAATACTTATGATAAAGTGAAAAACAGCCTTTTCACAAATGAAAATCAGCAAAAACTCTTTATTTCTATTTGGCAAATGTTTGCTGAAAGATACATAAATGAGGGCGATAATTTATATTTTGAACTATTAAATGAATTAGTTCAAGAATCAAGCGAGCCTTGGAACGAACTTTGGCCCAAAGCGGTAAAAGCAATTGAAGAAATCTCGCCTAACAGAAAAATTGTTGTAGGCTCAAATCATTGGAACAATCCTGATGAATTAAAATATTTAAAAGTGCTTGACGACCCGAATATAGTTTACAATTTTCATTGTTATGCACCGTTCCTTTTCACACATCAAAGAGCCTCATGGGAAAAGAATATGCTTGCATACCCTTGCTCAGTAGTATACCCTATGAATGTTAAAGAGCACAAGCAATTCTTTATTGATAATGACCCTTGGCTGCTTGAAAACTTCGACAGAATTGGCAAAGAGGAATTAAAAACATTTATTCAATCAGCAATTGACTTTAAAAAAGAGCATAACTGCAAAGTTTATTGCGGCGAGTTTGGTGTTATAGAAAATGCCGACCTTGACAGTGCCGTTCGCTGGTTAAATGATATTATTGATATTTTTAACGAAAACGGAATAGGTCACGCCGCTTGGTCTTACAGAGGTTTTGCAAAAATCACCGATGAAAACAGAAATGCTGTAAGCGAAGAAATGATAAAAGCGTTATCAAAATAAAACTTTAAGCCGAATTTATTTCAAATTCGGCTTTTTCATTGTTGAAAAATATATAATTATATGGTATCATTATAGATAATACTTTAAAAAGGACTCATAAAAATGAAACTTAAAAATAAGAGAATTATTATTAAACTTGGTACTTCTACCCTTGCTCACTCAACAGGCAGACTTAATATACGCAATGTTACCGAAATTTGTCGAATTGTAAGCGACCTTAAAAATGCAGGCAACGAAATTATTTTAGTTTCTTCGGGCGCTATCGGAATGGGCGTAGGCAAATTAAACCTAAATAAAAAGCCTGATGATATTCCAACAAAACAGGCGGCAGCCGCAATCGGTCAATGTGAACTGATGTATACTTATGATAAGCTTTTCGGAGAATACTCTCACACCGTTGCGCAACTCTTGGTAACAGGTGATGATTTAAACAATAATCAAAGATACAACAATTTCAAAAATACCGTAAATCGCCTACTTGAATTATCTGTTATTCCAATTATAAATGAAAACGACACAATAGGCACAGAGGAAATTGTTATCGGCGATAACGATACATTGGCTGCAATAGTAGCAACCAGTCTTAATGCAGATTTATTGATTATTCTATCTGATATTGAAGGTCTTTATACCGCTGACCCGAGAAAACATAAAAATGCAAAACAAATTAAAGTTATTGAAGAAATTACTCCTGAAATTGAAGCAATTGCAGGCACAAAAGGTACTGCGCTCGGCACAGGCGGTATGCAAAAGAAAATAGCAGCTGCTAAAATTGCAACTGTCGCCGGTTGCGATATGATAATTGCAAACGGCAGAAAGCCGAAACTTTTATATGACCTTGCCGACGGAAAACAAATAGGCAGTATATTCTTAGCCAAAAAGGAGCAAAAAAATGACAACTAACGAATTGTTAATAAACGCAAAAAAAGCGTGTTCACAAATAAATTTGCTAAATACCGAAGAAAAAAACAAAGTTCTTTTCGATATGTCACAAAGCCTTGTTAAAAACGCAGAGCATATTATTGAAGAAAATAAAAAAGATATTGAATTTGCAAAAACAAAAATTTCGCACGTTATGATTGACCGTTTAACACTGAATAAAGAGCGTATTGTGGGTATGGCTGACGGCATAAAAGCGGTAGCAAATCTTTCTGACCCTGTCGGTGAAGTTTTAGAAACTCATACAACAAACGGCGGTTTAAAAATAAAGAAAGTTCGAGTTCCTATGGGCGTTATCGCAATTATTTATGAAAGCCGACCGAATGTTACCTCTGATGCGGCGGCACTTTGTTTTAAAAGTTCAAATGTTTGCGTGCTTAGAGGCGGAAAAGAGGCTATTAACACCAACAAAGCAGTAGTAACGGCTTTAAAACAGGCGCTCAGAAAAAACAATCTCCCCGAAAACTTTATAAATTTAGTTGAAGATACTACAAGAGCCAGCGCAAACGAACTAATGACGGCAACAGGTTTTGTAGATATGTTAATTCCTCGTGGCGGTGCAGGGCTTATAAACGCTTGTGTGAACCAAGCAAAAGTGCCTTGTATTCAAACAGGTACAGGCATTTGCCATATTTATGTCGATGAATTTGCTGATTTAGATATGGCGCTAAATATTGTTGAAAATGCAAAAACTTCCCGTCCTTCTGTTTGCAATGCAGAAGAAGTTCTGGTCGTTAACAAAAAAATCGCAAGCGATTTTTTGCCGAGATTAAAGCAAAAGTTAGTTGATGACAGAGAGGTAAATCCTGTTGAACTTCGGCTTGATAAATATGCACAAACTATTATCGACGGCACGCCGGCAGGTGAAAACGATTTTGA
>CACYEQ010000117.1 GCA_902773485.1 Oscillospiraceae bacterium | reverse complement strand
TAGGCTACAAAATAGGTCGCAAAGTTGAGAAAAAGCGACAAAATGACCGAGTTAAATTCGCACAAGAACAATATAATCGGTTACAAGCCCAAATTAAAGAATATATGATAAATTCAACAATACCAGATTTTAAGGAGCGATTTTAAAATGGCGAAAAGTCATAACGGATATTTATGTATTTGCAAATATTGCGGTAAAGAGTTTTACTCTTGGAACAGTTTAAAAGATGTTTGTTCTTCATCAAAATGCCAAAAGATACATAAGCGAAACAAAAGAGTGTCGGACAAGCCGAATTACAGTATTAATGAAGTTATCAGACTTGCCGAAGAAAACGGCGTTCATTACGGAACAATGAGCCTATTTCTTGATGAGGGGATAAGAACTTGGTAAGAGTAAAAAGTTAAAAAATATAAAAACTCAATTAAGGTTAATAGCAAAGGCGTTTTTTGTAAATTTTATAATTGTTATTTCCTTTTTTATGATATATGAATTAATTAAACAAGCAAACGGACTATTTAACCTCCTATTTTTTTCGCCTTTGTTATTATATAGAAGTCTGCTCAGGGAAAGGTCAGCCCTGAGCAGACTGAAAATTTAAGTTTATTAAAATTAATAAGGATAACTTATTGATTTTAATAAGTTTAGATTTTTGTACCTTTAAAGTTACATAATAATAAGCGCTTAAATTAGGGCAACGGCGGTTGCCTTGAAAGGCTTGTATTGTGTATTAACTTTTGACCTCAAAATTTTAAAAATTTGAAAAATTTTGGCTTTTGCTGTTGTTGGGGATAGGGCAACGCTGAGGAGCGACCTGAGCACAACAATGGATTTTAGCATAAACGAACGGAATAATGACAGCGGTAGGGTAATAATTCTATCGCTGTAAGATTCCGACTAACTTTTTTCGTTTATGGAAAACTAAAGCGGTAAACCTTAGGAGTTTGAGGACAAAGTCCTCAATGTGTGAAACACAAAGGAGTAAGGAAAAATGGGTAAAAGAGTAATTTCAAGACGAAAAGAATATAATTTCGGCAATTACAAGGAAATTGCCCTTTATCCTGTTTATTCGGGTAGCGGCAGGAAAGTTCGAGAAGAAAAAGCGAAAACCACTCGCAAGGCGCAAAAAGAATTAAACCGCAAAATGCGAATAAGAAAGATACATAGGTTGCTTAACGGCAACTTTAATCACAAAGATTATTTTGTTACTGTTACATACTCTGAAAAGTTTGTGCCTTCGACAGTTGAAGAAGCGCAAGCGGACTACAGAGAATTTATGAAAAAATTGAGAAAATTATATAAAGCAGCCGGAAAACCGCTAAAATATATGGCGTGGATTGAAAAAGGCGTTGAAAAAGGCAGACTTCATCATCACTTGGTTATTTCCGGCGGTGTACAACGAGAGCAAATAGAAAATATTTTTACAAAAGGATTTTGCGATTGCAAAAGACTTAGGCCACAAAGCGATGACCTTTTAGGTTTGGCTGAATATTTTGCCAAAGACCCTAAAGGCAAAAGAACTTTTACTTGTTCAAAAAATCTTGATAGGACTTGTTTAATACCAGAAATAAAAGATAATGCGGTTGCAAAACATAAAATCCGCAAATTGATTGAAAATAATGAGGATAAAGAAATGTTTGAAAAACTTTATCCAGGGTTTGAGTTAGTTAAATGCGAAAATCGAATTAACGAGTATTCAAGAGCGATTAGCGTTAATATCCTTTTGCGAAAAAAAGGTTGTTACGGTTATGATTTAGGCTGATTAATCGGCTGTTTTTGAGGTGAGAAAAATTGACATTTGAGCAGAAAAAGGCGAAACTAAAACGGTATAGGAAGTTATTTCACAAGAAAAATAATCTTAAAAGAGATTTGGAAGAGTTTGAGATAAGGGCGAAAACTGCTGCAACGCATATTACACCGCCCGATTTTGATTCGATAATAACCGCCGGCGGAAGAAAAGAGAGCAAACAGCAAATTTACGCTGAAAGGGATTCAAGAAAAGAATTGCTTTTAGCACAATATCAGAATATTTCTAACGAGTGCAATAAAATTCTTCGTGCGATTTTTAGAATTAAAAATCTTGACTGGCAAAATACAGTTTATGAATACTACATTTTGGGTATGAGTTTAAAAGAAATTGCTTATTCAGACCATATTTCCGAAGCAACAGCCAAGCGGTGGCGCAACAAAGGTATTGATGTTATAAAGTTTTAAAGTTGACCTGCAATGACCTTTTTTTGTGTGGTATAATTAGGGTGTGAAAAGAGCGAGAACGGACAAAAACTGTTCGTTACTCGCTTTTTGTATTTCAAAAGGCGGTGAAATTTTGCAAAGTAAAGATTTACTTTCGGACAAGTGTTTTTCTTTTATTCTCAACTTTGCACTCCAAGAAGAAAAAAACGCTGCCGAAGCAGCAAGAAGGGCAGGCTATTCCGCAAAGACTGCTAAGCAAAAAGCAAACACTTTACTGAAAGATAAAGTTGTGGCTTCGTGCGTGCGTGCGTGCGAACTGCTAATTATGCAAATTAAAGCCGAAGAGGTAAACCAAACAGTAAACAAGGATTTTGTTCTTGAAAAAAGACTTAAAATTCTTGAAAGTTCAATTGAAGAAGTGCCTAAAATGGTTTGGGATTATAACAAGCGACAATATGTACAAGAAGGTATGATTTTATCGGACGGCAAAACTGCTTGTATGGTACTTAGAGATATTGAACAGAGTATGCCGGAAGATAAAGACGATAAACATTCGGCAGCGGTTTTACAAAGACTTTTTGAAATACTTTCACGATAAAACGCAAAGCTAAATTTGCTTTGTGTTTTTTAATTTCAAAAACACTCAAAAGAAAGGAGCATTTTTTTAATGGCTGATGAAATGAATGTTGAATTTGCTGAAAACAGTGAAGTTGTTGAAAACAGTGAAGAAAATGAGGACACAACAACAATGGACACAGGAAACGAAACAGAAAAAACCACAGAAAATGCAGAAAATCTAAACGAGTCAGCGGAAGAAACGCAGGAAGAGTCAGAGGACGGCGAGAACGAAACAGACGAAGAAAGTACCGAAAGTGATGAAATAATCAATTTTGGTGACGGCGTTGAGTTTTCACGGTCTGAAGCGTTAAAACTCATTAATCAAGGACAAAAATTCAATGAAAATGCGGAAAATCTTGAATTACTTGATATGATTGCTGCTGCTTCTTCTAAGTCTGACGGCACAAATTATTCTGATGTTTCAGAATTTGTTAAATCACTCAAAAGTGCAATTGATGATTCGCTGTATCAAGAATGTTTAAATGATACTGACGGTGATGAAGAAATTGCTAAAGAACTTTTTGAAGCTCGAAAAGCAAAAAGAGATAAGCATTATTCAGAACTTCTTGCCGAAAGAAAGGCGTTGCAAGAAGAGAAAAAACAGGAAAAAACTCAAAGGGTTGCTGATGAATTTTTAGACTTACAAAAAGAGTTTCCTGAATATTCTTCTTATGCAGATTTGCCTAAAGAGGTTAAAGAATATGCACAAAAAAATGATGTTTCACTTTTAAGTGCAAAGTTGCTTATTGACCACCGCAACAAAAGAGCTGCCGAAAAAGTAAATGCGCAGGCTGAAAATAACAAGAAAAACGAGTTAGGCAGTTTTTCAAGCGGTGATAATTCGGGTGAAAGTGCAGAAGTTCTTGCTATGAGAAGTGCTTTCAATAAAGATTAGATTAATTTGCTTTTGATGTTTGAATTTAATATACAAAAATTTTAACAAAGAAAGGATTTTAAATTATGCCTATTAACACATTTGAATTCGCCACTAAATTTACAGGCGAAGTTGACAAACAACTAAATCATAAATCTGTAACCGCTTTTATGGAAGATAGCGGATTTAAAGCAAAATTTGTAGGAGCAAAAACAGTTATGATTCCTGAAGTTGATATGCTCGCTTTAGGTGATTATGACAGAGATACCGGCTTTGCTAAAGGTTCTGTAACAGTATCAAATACTGCTTACACTTTAACTCAAGACAGAAGCAGAGAGTTTAACATTGATAGAGAGGATATGGACGAAACAGGCGTTGCAAATTTAGCAGGCGAAGTTGTATCCGAATTTAACAGAATGAAAGTAGTGCCTGAAATTGATGAATATTCAATTTCTAAAGTTGCAGCAGTTGCAAAAGCACAAAATCATTACATTACTACTGAGAATTATCCTATTGCTACAAAGGCTTATGCTGCTTTTGATGAGGCATTAACCGCAACAAAAGAAATTGTCGGCGAAGATATGGAACTTGTTGCTTTTGTTTCTTACAAATATTGGGCAGCACTTAAATCAAGCCCTGAAATTCAAAAATTAATTGTTACTTCTGACTTTAAAAACGGCGAAGTTAACAGAGAGGTTAAAAGCATTGATAATGTTAAATTTATTCCTGTTCCTGAAAGCAGACTTTATTCTGCTTATGATTCATTAGACGGTTCAGCAGGTGCTGAATATGTAGGCGGTTTAACACCGGCAGATACAGCAAAGAAAATTCACTTGCTTATTCTTTCAAAAGATACTGCTCGCCGAGTTAGAAAACTTGAAAAAATAAAAATCTTTACACCTGACCAAAATCAAGATATGGACGCTTGGAAATTCCAATACAGGCTTTACTATGATGTTCTTGTAAAAAATTCAAGAAAGGCTGTACCTCATATGCTTATTGAGGATAATACACCTTCTGCATAAGAAAGGAATTTTAAGTTATGTTTTTAATGAAAAATGAAGCAGGCAATTTATTCAAAAAAGTTAAAAACGAAAGGCAAAAAGAATACTTAGAAAGTTTAGGTTATAAAGAAGTTAAAGAAACTTCAATCACAAACCCTGAACTTAAAACACCTGAAAAAAAGGCAGAGCCTAAAAAGGCAG
>CACYEQ010000116.1 GCA_902773485.1 Oscillospiraceae bacterium | reverse complement strand
GTTTCATTGTCGGGAAGAGTAATACATCACGGATTGCGGGAGAATTAGTCATAATCATAACCAATCTGTCAATACCGTAACCTATACCGCCTGTCGGAGGCATACCTATTGCGAGTGCATTTAAAAAGTCCTCATCAATATGATTTGCTTCTTCATCTCCGAGTGCGATAAGTTTTTCCTGCTCCTCAAAACGCTGACGCTGGTCAATCGGGTCGTTAAGTTCAGAGTAAGCGTTACACATCTCCCAGCCGTTCATAAACAACTCAAAACGCTCAACATAATCGGGGTTTTCAGGTTTACGTTTTGTTAGCGGAGAAATTTCAACAGGATGATCCATAATAAAGGTAGGCTGAATTAAATGCTCTTCAACAAATTCTTCAAAAAATAAATTAAGAATATCGCCTTTTTTGTGATGCTCTTCATATTCAATATGCTTTTCATCGGCTACTTGTTTAGCCTCTTTATCATCTTTTATCTCATCAAAATCAACGCCTGCATATTTTTTAACTGCGTCAATCATAGTAAGTCTTTCAAAAGGCTTTTCAAGGTCAATAATATGATCACCGTAAGGCAATTGCAATGTGCCGTTTACTTCGGTTGCAACATAACGGAAAAGATTTTCGGTCAAATCCATCATACCGTGATAATCGGTATATGCCTGATAAAGTTCCATAAGCGTAAATTCAGGATTATGGCGAGTATCAAGACCTTCGTTTCTGAAAACTCTTCCTATTTCGTATACTCGCTCCAAACCGCCTACAATAAGACGTTTTAAATATAGTTCAAGCGAAATACGTAATTTTAAATCCTCATCAAGTGCATTGAAATGAGTTTCAAAAGGACGAGCAGCGGCACCGCCTGCATTTGAAACGAGAATAGGAGTTTCAACTTCCATAAAATTCTCTTTATCAAGATATTTTCTTATAGCAGCGATAACTTTTGAACGCTTAATAAAAGTTTCTTTAACCTCGTTGTTCATAATAAGGTCCACATAACGCTGACGGTATCTTGTATCGGTATTTGTTAAACCGTGGAATTTTTCCGGTAAAACCTGCAAACTCTTTGAAAGCAAAGTAACTTCGCTTGCGTGAATAGAAATTTCGCCTGTTTTTGTTTTAAATACTTCACCGCGAATGCCGACAATATCACCTACATCATACTTTTTAAAATCTTTATAAGAGTCCTCGCCTATGCAATCACGTGCTACATAAGACTGAATATTTCCTTTTAAATCGGCAATGTTGCAAAATGACGCTTTACCCATAACTCTTTTAGACATTATTCTGCCTGCAACGCTGACACTTTTGCCCTCAAAATTTTCAAAATCATTTTTAATGTCAGCCGAATGTTCGCTTACGTCATATTTTGTGATTACAAACGGATCTTTACCGGCTTCAACCAAATTATTCAGTTTTTCTCGGCGAAGTTTCAAAATCTCGTTTAAATCCTTTTCGACTTGCATATTATTCTTAGCCATCTGAATTTCCTTTTCCTTTTATTAAATTATTTCTTTTTAACTATTTTTACAATTTTAAATTCAAGTTCACCCTGCGGAGTTTCGGCAACTACCGTTTCGCCCTCTTTATGACCGATTAATGCCTTACCAATAGGTGATTCATCGGAAACTTTACCGTTCATAGGGTCTGCCTCTGCGGTACCTACGATTTTATATTCGTTTTCCTCATCCAGTTCAACATCAAGAACTTTAACTCTCATTCCGACGTTTACAATTTTTGAGCGTGATTTTGTTTCCTCAATAATTTTATGGTGTTTTAAAATTGCCTCAATCTCGTTAATTCTATTTTCGAGTTTTGCCTGGTCGTTTTTAGCCTCGTCATATTCCGAGTTCTCAGATAAATCGCCGAAAGAACGAGCAATTTTTATTTTTTCTGCAATTTCAGTTCTTTTTTCAACTTTTAAATATTCAAGTTCATTTTTTAAATCTTCTAATCCTTCTTGTGTAATTAAAATTTCTTTTGCCATTTTAATAACTCACTTTCAAAAAATTTCATTATCAATTAATTATATAAAATTATGCATTATTTGTCAAGCAAAAACAGACAGTTTAACCGCCTGTTTTTAATTTTTTCTGATTTTGTATTGCTTTTTTTATAATAACTGGTATAATAATATAAACACTGGAAAGGAAATAACTCTATGAACATTTGGCATGATATTAATGAAAGCAGGGTGACACCTGAAAAATTTACCGCTGTTATTGAAATTTCAAAAGGCGGTAAGAATAAATATGAACTTGATAAAGAAACAGGTCATTTAAGACTTGATAGAGTTTTATATACCTCAACTCACTACCCTGCAAATTACGGCTTTATTCCGAGAACTTATGCTGACGATAAAGACCCGCTTGATGTCTTAGTGCTTTGTCAGGAGGCAATTATTCCTATGACACTTGTTGATTGCAAGCCTATCGGCGTTCTCGAAATGACAGACGGCACTTCTTTTGATGAAAAAGTTATAGCTGTTCCGATAAAAGACCCTTCATATAATTGTTACGACACTATTGCTCAATTGCCGAAGCATATTTTTGATGAACTTTCAAACTTCTTTGAAGTATATAAAACACTTGAAGGCGTACCTACCGAAGTTAAAGGTGTTCAACCTGAAACCGAAGCAATAAGAATTATTCAAGAGTGCATTACAAGATATAAAGAAACTTTTGAAAAACAGTAATTACATAAAACATACAAAAAAACAATCCCTCGGGCGATATGCCCGAGGGACATTTATTTGCTGTTGCAGAAAAAACAAATTATATCACTCTTTGCTATTCCTCGGTTGAGTAAACAAGTTCATCTTCTTCAACTAATTCTTCATTAACATCAAAAGATGCTTCCGAATAGCATTTCATACCTGTACCGGCAGGAATAACATTACCGATAAGAACATTTTCTTTAAGACCGAAAAGTTCATCTTCCTTGCCCTTAATAGCGGCTTCGGTAAGAACACGGGTTGTTTCCTGGAATGAAGCGGCTGACAAGAACGAATCAGTAGCCAACGACGCTTTTGTAATACCAAGCAATGTAGGCTCACAAACAGGGAGTGTAAGACCCTCTTCACCTGCATCAATTCTTGCTTTCAACTCATCGTATTTAGCGTAGAATGTGCCTCGCTCAACCATTGTTCCCGGAATCATATCAGTAGAACCGTTATCAAGCACACGAAGTTTTCTCATCATCTGACGAACGATAACCTCGATATGTTTATCGTTGATATCAACACCCTGTGAACGATAGGTAATTTGTACCTGCTCGATGATATAGTTTTGAACAGCGTGAGCACCGAGAATTGCAAGATAATCCTGCGGATAAACAACACCGTCGGTAAGACGCTGACCTTTTTCAACTGTATCGCCCTCGTCAACTTTTAATCTGTAATCATAAGGAATTGAATATCTCTTCTCGTCAGTACCGTTTTCGTCGGTAACAACAACTTCTTTATTCTTTTTAACCGTTTCAATTCTAATAATACCCGAAATCTCAGTAAGAATTGCCGAATGTTTAGGACGGCGTGCCTCAAATAATTCTTCAACACGAGGCAGACCTTGTGTAATATCCTCAGCCGATGCGATACCGCCCGTATGGAAAGTACGCATTGTCAACTGAGTACCTGGCTCACCGATTGACTGAGCCGCAACGATACCTACCGCCTCGCCGACCGAAACAGCAGTTGCGGTTGCAAGGTTAATACCGTAACATTTTTTACAAATACCTTTTTTTGCTTTACAAGTGATAATTGAGCGGATAACACACTCTTTAACGCCTGCATCAACAATCCGTTTAGCGTCGGCGTGAGTTATCATATCATCAGTACCCATTAAGAGTTCGCCTGTTTCAGGGTGGTAAACAGGTTGTTGCAAATACCTGCCGAACAAACGCTCTTCAAGCGGTTCGATAGGCTGATTTCCGTCGCTGATACCGTAAACCAATAAGCCCTCATCAGCGTGACAATCGTCTTCACGAATGATAACTTCCTGCGAAACATCAACAAGACGACGGGTAAGATAACCTGAGTCGGCGGTACGAAGTGCAGTATCTGCAAGACCTTTACGCGCACCACGAGAGGAAATAAAGTACTCCTGCACATTAAGACCCTCACGGTAGTTTGAACGAATAGGTACTTCGATAATTTTACCCGAAGTATTGGCGATAAGACCACGCATACCTGCCAACTGTTTAACCTGGCTGTCAGAACCACGCGCACCCGAATCAACCATCATATTAATCGGGTTGTATTCTTCAAGGTTATCTTTCAAAGCGTCTTTTACATCGTTATCGCACTTTGTCCAAATATCCTGAATTGCCTTTGATCGCTCATCAGCAGTAAACAAACCACGATTATACTTTTTCTTGATAACTTCGATTTTTTCTTCCGCTTCGGCGATTTTTTCAGCCTTAATAGGCGGAATTTTAGCGTCGGAAACGGCGATTGTAATTGCAGCACGAGTTGAATACTTATAACCTGTGGCCTTAATTCTATCGAGAACATCAGCCGTAACAAAAGTACCGTTTTCTCGAATACATGCATCGATAATTTTACCGAGAAGTTTTTTACCTGCTTTATTTGCATTGTAAGTACCGTCTTCATTCTGTGTGAAATGAATTTCAAGGTCAAGTTCGTGACCCTCGGTACGCTTTGTAAATCCTAAATTCTGCGGAATTGACTCATTGAAAATAAGATAACCTACTGTTGCATCAACAATTCTGGTAATTGTTTCGCCCTGCCATTCGCCACTCAAACGAACTTTAATAGGAGCGTGAAGTCCTACGGCATCATTTTCATAAGCCATAATCGCTTCATCTTTGCTGCCAAACACTTTGCCTGTACCTTTTTCATCAGGACGAACAAGGGTCAAGTAATATGAACCCAAAACCATATCCTGTGTAGGTACTGCAACAGGTTTACCGTCAGACGGTTTAAGCAAATTATTTGAAGCGAGCATTAAAATTCTTGCCTCAGCCTGTGCCTCTGCCGAAAGCGGAACATGGACAGCCATCTGGTCACCGTCAAAGTCGGCGTTAAACGCTGTACAAACTAATGGGTGAAGTTTAATTGCTCTGCCCGATACCAAAACAGGCTCAAATGCCTGAATACCAAGACGGTGAAGTGTCGGCGCACGGTTAAGCATAACAGGGTGGTCTTGAACTACTTCTTCAAGGCATTCCCAAACTTCATTCATCTTGTTTTCAATCATTTTTTTGGCTTGTTTAACGGTTGTTGCATAGCCTTTTTCTTGAAGTCTAGCTATCAAATGT
>CACYEQ010000115.1 GCA_902773485.1 Oscillospiraceae bacterium | reverse complement strand
ATATCCTTTATAGTGGTTGTTTTGCTTTTTACTTTCTTTTTAGGAAAAGTTAAGGTTGACGGAGAATCAATGAATAATACTTTGCAAGATTCAGATCAACTTATTATTTCTGATTTTATGTATAAACCACAGCGTAAAGATATTGTCATTATATCTAGAAATCCAAAAAACATTTACGGTGATTCCGCTGAAAACGAGCCTATTGTAAAAAGGGTTATAGCCGTTGCAGGAGATACAATCGAAATTACCGATGATAACAAAGTTTTGCTTAACGATGAGGAGATTGATGAGCCTTATATTAAAGATTATGCTTTGGGTACAGGTACACCGAACGATGAGTTTAAAAAAGAAATGAAAAGACAAAGTCTTGGCGACAAACTAAAAATTCCCGAAGGAAGAATATTTGTTATGGGTGACAATCGCTATAATTCTCACGACAGCAGAAAAGGCGATATATGGCTTGTTGACGAGAGATATGTTTTAGGAAAAGTCTTATTCAGAATATATCCTTTTGATAGTATAGATACATTTTAGAATTTGAGGTAAATATGCAAAGGCAAAATATACAATGGTTTCCCGGTCATATGGCGAAAACACGACGTTTGATAGGTGAAAAACTACCGCTTATTGACTTAGTTGCAGAAATTATTGACGCAAGAATACCTTATTCTTCACGCAATCCCGAACTTAACGAGTGGGTTAAATCCAAACCCAGAATAATATTGCTAAACAAATGCGATATGGCAGATGAGAGCGTTACAAACAAGTGGGTTGAGCGGTTAAACGATGAAAATACCGTTGCTATTCCGATTGACTGCAAAACAGGTAAAGGATTTAGTAAATTTATCCCTTGCGTTAAAAACATTTTGCAAGAGCGCATTAAAAAATTAGAAGAAAAGGGAATGTCGGGCAAAACCTTAAAGGTTATGATTGTCGGTATTCCGAATGTCGGAAAATCTTCTTTTATAAACAGAATTGCGGGAACAAACCGTGCAAAGGTTGAGAATCGTCCGGGCGTTACAAGGGGTAATCAATGGTTTATGATTGGTAAGGGTGTTGAAATGATGGATACACCCGGTGTTCTTTGGCCGAAATTTGAAGATAATACGGTGGGTGAGCATTTAGCTTTTTGTGGTTCTGTTAAAGATACTGTTTTAGATGTTGAACTGCTTGCTATGGACTTGATTAAAGAATTAAAAGTTTTATATCCGCATATGATTATTGACAGATATAAATTAAAATGTGACCTTGAAACAACTGATGATTACGAAATTCTTACTGAAATGGGCAAAAACCGTGGTATGAAAATTTCGGGCGGTGATGTTGATACCGAAAGAATGGCGAATACATTTTTAGAAGAATTCAGAAATACTAAAATAGGAAGAATAACATTGGAAAAACCGCTTAATATTTAAGCGGTTTTTGAAAAATAAGGAGAAATATTAATGCCTGATTACAGTTTTGAAAAAGAAAAAATAGGCAGCGGTTTTAACATAGTTGCAGGTGTTGATGAGGCAGGCAGAGGACCGCTTGCAGGTCCTGTTTGTGCTGCTGCGGTAATTTTGCCGACCGATTGTGAAATAGAGGGGCTTGACGATTCTAAAAAAATAAGCGAAAAGAAAAGAGAAAGACTATACAATGTTATTATAGAAAAAGCCGTTTCTTACAGTATACAACTTGTTGATAATTCGGTTATTGATGATGTTAATATTTTAAACGCTACATACATTGCTATGACAAATGCGGTAAATAATCTCGATATAAAACCCGATTTTGTTTTGATTGACGGTAACCGCCAGCCACCCGAACTTAAAATTTCGAGTGAGGCGATTGTAAAAGGTGATTCAAAATCAATGTCAATTGCCGCTGCTTCTATTTTAGCAAAAGTTACGAGAGATAGGTTTATGATCGAACTTGCGAAAAAGTATCCCGAATATGAATTTGAACGTCATAAAGGTTACGGAACAAAATTGCACAGGGAAAAGTTAATTGAATTCGGACCTTGTGAAATTCATCGCAGAACTTTTATAGGAAAAATACTTGGAAAATGAATAAATCAAACGTAAACGGCAAAAAAGGCGAGTTGATTGCCTCAAAGTTTTTACTACAAAAAGGGTATGAGATAGAGGCGCTTAATTATCGTTCAAGATACGGCGAAATAGATATAATTGCAAGCAAAGATGAATATATTGTATTTGTCGAGGTAAAAACACGCTCTCATAATATGATGTCTTTTCCTTATGAAGCAGTTACAAAGTCAAAGCAAAGAAAAATATTAATGACCGCCAACCGATATTTGTCGGCGACTGAGTGTGAAAAACAGCCGAGATATGATATTATAGAAGTATATTTGTCAGATGATACAAGGGTGAAAAAACACAAAGTCCGTCAAATTGAGTCTGCTTTTGAGTTAGAAGGTTATATGTAAAATGAAATATTTTGATTTGCATTGCGATACGCTTTGTCGCCTCGCCGATGAAAACGGAAATTTGTATGAAAACAATTTTGGTGTTGATATAAAAAGATTGTCTGAATTTGATGTTGCAGTACAAACATTTGCTTGTTTTATTGATGATAAATATAAGGGTGAGAACGCTTACGATCGTTTTTTGCAACTTTATAATATTTATAAAAACACTGATTTTGGTAAAGTGCGACCAGTTTTGTCTATCGAGAATCTTTCTTGCCTTAACGGAGATATTGAGAATATACATAAATATAAGGAATGTGGTGTAAGAATTGCTTCGCTTACTTGGAACGGTGAAAACGGTATTGCAGGAGGTGTAAATTCTGACAGCGGACTTACCGATTTTGGTAAAGAGGTTGTAAAACAACTTGAAAATGAAGATATAACGGTAGATGTATCTCATTTAAACAGAAAAAGTTTTTATGATGTTTGCAAAACAGCAACCAAACCTTTTATTGCAACGCATTCTAACAGTTATACTGTTCATCCTCATAAAAGGAATTTGAGCGATGAGCAGTTTGAAATAATTTCAGATATCGGCGGAATTGTCGGAATTAATTTTTACAATCAATTTTTGTGCGATAATGAAACCGATTTTTATGACCTATACCGTCATATTGAGCGGTTTTTGTTGCTTGGCGGTGAAGATAATATTTCTCTCGGCAGCGATTTTGACGGTTGTGATGTTCATAAATCAATCGGAAAGGTTGAAAATATGCCGAAATTTTATGATTTTTTAGTAAAAAACTTAGGAAAAAGCGTTGCAAATAAGATTTTTTACGAAAATTCTTCTAATTTCTTTAAAATGCTTTGACAAATCACTATAAATAGTATAAAATATCTTTGACAAGAAAATGTAAAGGTGAGCAAAATGGAATTTACAAGTACCAGAAAAAAACAAAATTTTGAATCGGCAAAAGTAATTTGTCAGGGTTTGTCTGATGAGGGCGGTCTTTTCGTTCCGAAAAGTTTTCCTAAACTTTCAGATGATTTGATTGATAAATTAGTTGATATGGATTATAAACAAAGAGCGTTTGAAGTGTTAAAGTTATATTTGACTGATTTTACCGAAGAGGAAATTAAAAACTGTGTAAAGGGTGCTTATACGGGCACATTTGATGATGAAAATCCTGCACCTGTTGTTGAAGTTAAAAAAGGAGAGAATATTCTTGAACTTTGGCACGGACCTACTTGTGCTTTTAAAGATATGGCTTTGCAGTTATTACCTTATTTGCTTACAACTTCTGCTAAAAAGGTTGCAAAAGGCAAAACTATGGTAATTTTGGTTGCAACTTCGGGCGATACCGGTAAAGCGGCGTTAGACGGATTTGCAGATGTTGATAATACAAAAATTATTGTCTTCTATCCGCAAGACGGAGTAAGCCCTATGCAGAAACTCCAAATGACAACTCAAAGCGGTAACAATGTTGCGGTCTGTGCTATTAAAGGTAATTTTGACGACGCCCAAACAGGTGTTAAAAACATTTTCGGCGATGAAGAAATGAAAAAATATCTTGCCGATAAAAACATGGAGTTTTCATCTGCAAATTCAATTAATTTCGGCAGACTTGTTCCGCAGATTGTTTATTATGTTTCATCTTATGTTGATTTGATTAAATCAGGTAGAATTAATAAAGGTGACAGATTTAATGTCGTTGTTCCGACAGGTAATTTTGGTAATATTTTAGCCTCCTATTACGCTAAACAAATGGGTATTCCAATAGCAAAATTCATCTGTGCTTCAAATAAGAATAATATTTTAACTGATTTTATTAATACAGGCGTTTATGACAGAAACCGTGATTTCTTTACAACCTCTTCGCCTTCAATGGATATTCTTATTTCATCTAACCTTGAAAGACTTTTATTTCACCTTTATGATGAAAATGAAGTGAAAATTGAAGAACTTATGACTTCTCTGAAAACAAAAGGTGTTTATAAAATCAGTGATGAAGTTAAAGAAAAACTTCAAGCAGAATTTTTTGGCGGTTATTGCGATGATGAAGCAACAAATAAGACTATTGCAAAAATGTTTAAAGATTACAATTATCTTTGCGATACTCACACCGCTGTTGCGGTCAATGTTTATGACCAATATGTTGAAAAAACAGGTGATAATACTGTAACGGTAATTGCATCTACCGCTTCACCTTATAAGTTTTCGGCTTCGGTTTTGCCCGCTGTGTTTGAGGGCGAACTTCCCGAAAGCGAGTTCTTAATGGTTGAAAAATTGTCGGAAGTTACAAATACAAAAATTCCGAAATCTTTGGCTGAACTTAAAACAAAAGAAGTTTTGCATAAAACCTGTGTAGAAAAACAGGAAATGGAAAACTT
This sequence comes from Oscillospiraceae bacterium, assembly GCA_902773485.1. Classification (GTDB taxonomy): domain Bacteria; phylum Bacillota; class Clostridia; order Oscillospirales; family Acutalibacteraceae; genus RUG11462. The sequence goes on along the minus strand of CACYEQ010000115.1, from coordinate 2,317 downwards.
TATTAAAGAGTTTTTAGGATAATGTTCTGTGGGCAACATTTAAGTTGCCCATTTCTCTTGAAAAGAGGTGTTTTAGTGGCGCTTTTTGCAATTTCTGATTTTCATTTGTCATTTTCGGTTGATAAACCTATGGATATTTTTAAGGGTTGGTCTGATTATACCGAAAAAATAAAAGAGAATATAGAAAAGCAAGTTGCTGATGAAGATACAATAGTAATCCCGGGTGATATTTCGTGGGGGTTAAAAATTACCGAAACAATAGAAGATTTTCGTTTTATTAACGCCTTGCCCGGTAAAAAAATCATAGGCAAAGGAAACCACGATTTATGGTGGGAATCGCTTACAAAAATGAACCGCATTATAGCTGAAAACGGATTTGATACAATTTCTTTTTTGCATAATAATGCTTATGAAGTCGGCAATTATGCGGTTTGTGGTTCGCGTGGCTGGTTTTTTGACGATACTGCCGATAAAAAAATAATTCTTCGTGAAGCGGGCAGAGTAGAGATGTCAATTATTAAAGCGGAAAAAACAGGTAAAACCCCGATTTTGTTTTTGCATTATCCGCCTATTAGCAAAAATGCTGTCTGCGAGGAAATAATGGAAGTAATATTTAAACACAATATTAAATATGTTTATTACGGTCATATTCATAAAGCAGGTGCTTTTAAAGCATTTAACGGCGAATATGAGGGTGTGAATTTTAAATGTATCAGTTGTGACATGCTTGGTTTTGAACCTTTAAAAATAAAAATATAAAAAATATAAAAAAATAGTAGATTTTTTAATTGTTTTATGATATAATCTCTTGTAACGGTGTAAAAATACACCTTAATTAATAAATTTTATATCTTATTTTAGGATAATTTTTGAAAGGATGTCAATAATGAGTTTAAAATCATCAAAAAAGGTTGATACAAACAGATATGAATTGTTAGTTGAAATTGATGCTGAAACTTTTGAAAAGGCGGTTAATAAAGCGTTTAAAAAGAATGCTAAATCAATTGAAATTAAAGGTTTCAGAAAGGGTAAAGCACCAAGACATATTATTGAAAAAATGTATGGCGAAAATGTTTTCTATGAAGACGCTCTTAATGAGTGCTATCCTACTGCTATTGATGAGGCGGCTAAAGAAGCAGGCGTTGAAATAGTTGATTTTCAAGATGTTGAGTTTGATCTAAAATCAATGACTAAGAACGGCGTTGAGTTTTCGGTAAAAGTAACTGTTAAACCTGAGGTAACAGTTAAAGATTATAAAGGTCTTAAAGCAGAAAAACCATCTGTTGAAGTAACAGAAGAGGATATTAACGCTGAAATTGATAAACTTCGTGAGCGTGACTCGGCAATGGTTCCGGTTGAAGACAGGGCGGCACAAAATGATGATATTGTTGTTTTCGATTTTGACGGCTATGTTGACGGCGAGCAGTTTGAAGGCGGTAAAGCAGAGGGCTATTCTTTAAAACTCGGTTCAGGTCAGTTTATTCCGGGATTTGAAGAGCAGATTGTCGGCAAAAAAACAGATGAAGAATTTGATGTAAATGTAACTTTCCCTGAAGATTATCATGCAGAGGAATTAAAAGGTAAAGAAGCAGTTTTTAAATGCAAACTTCACGAAATTAAACAAAGAGTTTTACCCGAAGTTGACGATGATTTCGTTAAAGATGTCAGCGAATTTAAAACTGTTGATGAATTAAAAGAAGATTTAAAGAAAAAAGTTTCTGAAAGAAAAGAAAAAGAAGCAAATACAGCAGTTGAAACTCAACTTATTGAGGAAATGTTAAAAGGCTTTGAGGCTGAAATTCCGCAAGCAATGATTGATAACAAAGTAATGGAAAATGTTAAAGACTTTGATTATACATTGCAAATGCAAGGGCTTAATATGCAAACATATATGCAGTATATGGGACTTACCCTCGATCAACTCAAAGAGCAGTACAAAGAGCAGTCTGAAAAGCAGGTTAAAATGCGTTTGGCTTTTGAAAAAATCGCTGAACTTGAAAAAATTGAGCCTACCACTGAGGATGTTGAAGCACAGTATAAAGAATATGCTGAGATGTACGGTATGGAACTTGAAAAAATCAAAGCATCTTTACCTGAAAATGAACTCTTGAAAGATTTAAAGGTTAAAAAGGCTTCTGAATTTATTAAAGACAATGCTAAAATCACAGAAGAAGTTAAAGCATAAATAATTCATTAATATAAAGATAAACAGTTTTAGTTTTAGGCTAAGACTGTTTTATCGGTTTTAGAAAGGAAAGATTTATTATGAGTTTAGTACCTTATGTAGTAGAACAAACAAGCAGAGGCGAGCGTTCTT
>CACYEQ010000114.1 GCA_902773485.1 Oscillospiraceae bacterium | reverse complement strand
GCTATTTAGGCGAGCAATTGGATTTATACCTTGTTTCAAAAAACATAGGTACTTTGTGGTTTGGAATAGGCAAACCCGATGAAAAAGAGTTCGATGGTTTAGATTATGTTATTATGATAGTTATTAAAAAAATCACCGACGAATCAAAATTCAGAAAAGATATGTTTAAAAGCAAAAGAAAACAAGTGGAAGAATTTTGGTCGGGCGATACAATTGATGGCGTAACAGATATTGTTCGTTTTGCGCCGAGTGCTTGCAACTCGCAACCCTGGTTTGTAGAAAACAGCGAAAACCTTTCGGTTTTCAGATACAAAAAGGCGGGCAAAAGAGGCATTATGCCTGCTAATAAAGTTTCTTTTTATAACAGAATTGATATAGGTATTTTTATGTACTTTTTAGATATTTGCCTTGAAAATAAAGGTATAAAATTTGAACGAGAACTTTTTTATGATAACGGTGTCGATGACGAAATGATTTTAAACGCCGTTTACAAATTGTAATTAACATTTTTTGTGAAAGGACTTAAATATGGCATCAAATAAAGAATACTTGTATTTCGTTTTAGAGCAACTCTCAAAAATTGAAGATATATCTTATAGAGTAATGATGGGTGAATATATTTTATATTATAAAGGTAAAGTATTCGGCGGTGTTTATGACAATCGTTTCCTTGTTAAACCCACAAAGTCCGCCGTGGCTATGATGTCAAATGCAAAAAAAGAACTGCCTTATAGCGGTGCAAAGGAAATGCTTTTGGTAGATAATATTGAAAATAAAGAATTCTTGAAAGAGTTATTAGAAACAATGTACGAGGAACTTCCGGCACCAAAGAAAAAGAAGTACACAAATCGGGATCGACGGAGATAAGTATATAAAACTAAAATATTTTTTGATTGTTGTTAAGGACATTGAAAAATCAAAGCAATTCTTGTGAACTGTATTTTGAGGAGCAAGACATAGAAAGTTTTATTATTTAGATAGTAATCTAATCGAAGTAGGTACTTTCATGTAATAAATACAAATACCTGTTTGTAGATTTGTTTGGCAGGGGCATCGACGACTGACTTGTTTCGTTGTACCGTTGACATTTAAGTCATGGTCTTAATCCGTGTCAAAACGGTAGTATTGATGTCATAGAAGAACTCAGATTTTTGACAGGCTTTTTTAAAAAACAATAAATAATAAAATATATCGCCTCGGCACATAATAATGCCGAGGTGATTTTTTATGGCAAAACAAGGAATGAAACGACCGCAAAGAACTCATACAAAACCTAAAAATAAGCAACCGCCGGTACCGGAAATACAAGGAGAAGCAAAAAGCGGTAAGAAAAAATCAGAAAATGAAAATATTTAAGAATTTTGGAGGGATTTTATGAAATCGGTTTGGCAGGAAAACTCATCTATTCCTCATTTTCCTCAGTTAAAGCAAGATATTCATACAGATGTTCTTATTATCGGCGGTGGTATTGCAGGTATTTTAACGGCATATTTTCTCCATAAAAACGGGGTCAAATATACGCTTGTTGAAAAGGATAGCATTTGTTCAAAAACAACTGCAAACACAAGTGCAAAAATAACTTTTCAGCACGGTCTTTTTTACAGCAAAATTTTTAAAAGTTATGGTATTGAAACCGCTCAAAAATATTTGTCTGCTCACAAAACGGCTCTCGAAGTTTACGGTATTATTTGTAAAAACATTGATTGTGATTTTGAAGTAAAAGATAATTATGTTTATTCTGTCGACAAAAAAGAAAAGTTGGAAAATGAAATGTCTGCACTGCAAAAAATCGGTTATAAAGCGCAGTTCTGCGAAAATATTCCGCTTCCGAAAAAAACAGTCGGTGCAGTGAAGTTTTCGAATCAGGCACAGTTTAATCCGCTGAAATTTTTAGGTCAAATTTCAAAAGAACTGAATATTTATGAGAATACATTTGTCCGTGAAATGATTGGAAATACGGCGGTTACAGATTACGCAAAAATTTTTGCAAAAAAAGTTATCGTTGCAACGCATTTTCCTTTTATCAATAAACACGGGAGTTATTTTTTAAAACTCTACCAGCACCGCTCTTATATTATTGCACTTGAAAATGCTCAAAATGTAAACGGTATGTATGTTGATGAAAATAAAAAAGGAATGTCGTTCAGAAATTATAATAACTTGCTTTTGCTCGGTGGTGGAGGAGCGAGAACGGGAAAACCAAGCGGAAATTGGCAGGAACTTCGTCATTTTGCAAAAGAAAACTATACAAAGTCAAAAGAAAGATTCTTTTTTGCAACGCAAGACTGCATAAGCCTTGACAGTATGCCGTATATAGGACAATATTCAAAGAATACGCCTAATTTATATGTTGCCGGCGGATTTAATAAGTGGGGAATGACAGGTGCAATGGTTTCGGCAATGGTTTTGAGTGATATTATTATGAACAAGCAAAATGATTTTGCTGATATTTTTAACCCTTCAAGAAATATTTTAAAACCGCAACTTTTTGTAAACGGTATTGAAGCGACTAAAAATTTGCTTACAATTTCCGAAAAAAGATGTCCGCATCTCGGTTGTGCATTAAAATGGAATAATGCAGAACACTCGTGGGATTGCCCTTGTCACGGCTCTCGCTTTGCCAAAAGCGGAACTCTAATAGATAATCCCGCAAACGGAGATTTAAAATTATAAATTTTTTCTTGACAAAATTGTATTTTAGTGGTATTCTATATAAAAACAAATAAAACCGTTGAGGCGGAGATAACGGTAGTTATGCTCTTACAGAGAGTTCGGGACGCTGGAATCCGAATAGAAAACAGATTATCAAATGGACCGCTGAGGGTGCAGTGAACGGCATTTTTGCTTATTATTCTGCAACGTAAGGCATACGTCAGTTGCCGGGAATATGTTGGTATTCCGAAAAGTGCGCATTTTTTGCGAATCAGGGTGGCACCGCGAAAGTTATTTCGTCCTTGACAGAAAGTTTTTTCTGCCAAGGACTTTTTTGTTTTATGAAAGGAATGTTTTTATGAATATTCGCCCCTCTTTAAAGGAAATTGAAAAGATTGATTTAAAGGATTATAGGTATATTCCTGTAAGTACTGAGATTTTATCGGATATTTGCACACCGATTGAGGCACTGAAAAAACTTAAAAATGTATCTGACCACTGCTATTTGCTCGAATCGGTTACAAATCAGGAGTATTACGGAAGATACACCTTTTTAGGCTATGACCCTAAGGTAGAAGTTACTTGTATGAACGGCAAAGTAAAACTTCACGATAAGATTATTGAAACGACTGAGCCCGGCGATGTTTTACGCAAAACAATAGCCGAGTACAAAAGTCCAAAACTTGATTATCTGCCGACTTTTACAGGCGGTTTTGTAGGCTATTTTTCATATGATTACATAAAATACGCTGAGCCTGTTCTTCGTCTTGATGCCGAAAACAGCGATGATTTTAAAGATTTTGATTTAATGCTTTTTGACAAGGTAATAGCGTTTGACAACCTTTTAAACAAAATAATTTTGATTATAAATATTTCTCTTGAAAATTGTAAAGAAAACTATAAATCGGCAGAAAATGAACTTCAAAAAATGGTAGACTTAATAAGAAACGGCAAGCCGATAGAAGAAAAAGCAGGCAAACTGAAATCTGAAATTAAACCTATGTTTGATGAGCAGGAATATTGCGAAATGGTTGAAAAAGCCAAAAAACACATAAAAGAGGGCGACATTTTTCAGATAGTTTTGTCAAATCGCCTTGAAGCGGAATTTGAGGGCAGTCTGCTCAATACTTACAGAGTTTTAAGAACCATTAATCCTTCGCCTTATATGTTCTATTTTTCGGGTACCGATGTAGAAGTGGCAGGTGCTTCTCCCGAAACGCTGGTAAAACTCGAAAACGGAGTTCTTCACACATTTCCGCTTGCAGGTACAAGACCGAGAGGAAAAACCGAAGCAGAAGATAAAAATTTAGAAAAAGAACTTTTAGATGACCCGAAAGAGTTGGCGGAACACAATATGCTTGTCGATTTAGGGCGTAACGATTTAGGAAAAATAAGTAAATTCGGCTCGGTTGAGGTTGAAAAATATCACCAGGTTGTAAAATATTCTCATGTAATGCACATAGGCTCAACAGTAAAAGGTGAAATTCGAGAAAAGTTCGATTCTATTGATACCGTTGAATCGGTTCTTCCCGCAGGAACATTATCGGGCGCACCGAAAATTAGGGCTTGTCAACTTATAAATGACCTTGAAAATAACAAACGCGGAATTTACGGCGGAGCGATTGGTTATATTGATTTTGCGGGCAATCTTGATACTTGCATTGCAATTCGTATTGCATATAAAAAGAACGGCAAAGTATTTGTTCGTTCGGGTGCAGGAATTGTTGCTGATTCTGTTCCGCAAAAAGAATTTCAAGAGTGCATAAACAAAGCAAAAGCGGTTGTAAAAGCAATTGAAGTTGCCCAGCAGGATATTTAATGAAAGGGGAAATAAAATGATACTTTTGATTGATAATTACGACAGTTTTTCATATAATCTGTATCAGTTAATCGGCTCTTTAACTCCTGATATAAAAGTAATAAGAAATGATGAAATGACCGTTGAACAAATTGAAAAATTAAATCCAAAAGCAATAATAATTTCTCCCGGCCCGGGCAGACCTGAAAACGCAGGCGTTTGTGTTGAAACAGTGCAAAAGTTGGGAAACAAAATTCCGATTTTGGGCGTGTGCCTCGGTCACCAGTCAATCTGTATGGCTTACGGTGCAAAAATCACTTATGCGAAACAACTTATGCACGGTAAACAATCGGTTATAAAATTTGATAAAAACAGCCCTATTTTTAAGAATATTGAAGAAAACGAAAAAGTTGCAAGGTATCATTCTTTGGCAGTTGATGAATCAACCGTTCCCGAATGTTTGCAAATAATCGCGCGAGCGGACGATGGCGAGGTTATGGCGGTTAAACATAAAGAATATAATGTTTACGGCTTGCAGTTTCACCCGGAGTCAATTATGACTCCGAGCGGTAAAACAATGTTAAAAAACTTTATTAATATCGGAGGTACACAAAAATGATTTCAGAGGCAATTAAAAAAATAGTTGATAAAAAAGATTTAACTTATGATGAAGCCTATGCAGTTATTAATGAGATTATGGGCGGTGAAACCACGCCTACTCAAAATGCTGCATTTTTGGCGGCTCTTTCTACAAAAAGTACTAATTCAGAAACGATTGATGAGATTTCGGGCTGTGCCGCAGGAATGAGAGAGCACGCTTTAAATCCCGAACTCGATGATTTAGATGTACTCGAAATTGTAGGAACAGGCGGCGACGGCGCACAAAGTTTCAATATTTCAACAACATCGGCACTTGTATGTGCGGCGGCAGGAGTTAAAGTTGCAAAACACGGCAACCGTGCCGCTTCATCAAAAAGCGGTACGGCAGATTGCTTGGAGGCGCTCGGCGTAAACATTGCTCAATCGCCCGAAACTTGCAGAAAATTACTTGAAGAAGTAGGCTTTTGTTTCTTTTTT
>CACYEQ010000113.1 GCA_902773485.1 Oscillospiraceae bacterium | reverse complement strand
TTGATAAAGACAAAATGGATGGGCTTATCAAATCTATAAAAAAGAACGGTATTATTCAACCAATAGTTGTAAGAGAATTATCAAAATCAAAATACGAACTTATTTGCGGAAACAGAAGGCTCAAAGCGGCTGTGTTTTTAAAAATGCAAACAGTCCCCTGCATTGTACAATCGGTAAACGATAAAACAATGTTCGCTTTTTCGCTTATTGAGAATATTCAAAGAGATAATCTTAATTTTATCGAAGAAGCAGTTGCAATTGAACGGCTTATTAAAGAATACAATTATACACAAATGCAGGTTGCCGACAAACTCGGCCTTTCTCAATCAACAATTGCAAACAAATTAAGAATTTTAAAACTAGACAACCGGCAACTTGAAAAAATACTCAAATTTTCGTTGACCGAACGGCACGCAAGAGCGCTTTTAAAAGTAACAGACCCAAATCTTCAAAGCGATGTTTTAAACGAAATTATTATTAAGCAATTAAATGTTGAGCAAACAGAAAAGCTTGTTGAAACAACATTAACGCCTAAAAAAACGCGAGAAGAAAAAATGGTTGTTAAAGATGTAAGACTTTTTGTAAACTCAATTAATAAAGCAATTAAAGTCATGAAAAATTCGGGAATTTCGGCTAAAAGCCACCGAGAAGAAGATGAAAACTGTATTAAATACACAGTAATAATACCAAAATAGAAACTTGACTTTTAAAAAAATATATGATAATATATAAAAAACTCTTTGAGGGAGTAGTCGGCTTTTTCTTTTTGAAAAAGCGGTAAGTCAACAATCTCGACCCGAATTTCCGGGTTTGGCTTATCTTAATTGGTGAGACTCAAAGTATGGAAATATTCTGTACTTTTTGTCTTTTGATATTGATTTTTAAAAGCAGGTGCAGAAAATGCAACCTGTTTTTTTATTTAAATTCAAGGAGATTCTGAAAATGATTTATTTCGGTTATTTAATATGTGCGGTAGTAATTGTTTGGCTTTCAAACAAAGCGTCAATTTATGTTGATTTGCTTGATAAAAAGACATCTCTTTCGGGTGCGTTTATCGGCGGTGTAATGCTTTCGGCGGTTACAAGTCTGCCCGAACTTTTCACAAGTCTTTCATCAACGGTATGGCTTAACGAACCGGGACTCTGCCTTGGAAATATTCTTGGTAGCAATCTTTTTAATTTATTAACAATAGCCGTTATGATTTTAATTTTTTACAAAGGTTTTTCGTCGGCAAAAATTTCAAAAAGCCATATTACAGTAGCAGTGACCGTAATAGGAATATATCTTTTTATGATGATTAATTTACAAGATAAAATTCCGCTTGAAATTGCAACTGTAAATGTTATTTCAGTAATTATTATTGCTCTTTACATATTCGGAGTAAAAAACATGGCAGGAGATGAATCTCAAACTGATGAATCTTGCCAATACTCAAATCTTACTGTAAAGCAAATTTCAATTCGTTTTATTTTAGTAAGTATAGGTATAATTGCAGTAAGTATAGTAATAACAAAAGTTACCGATATTATCGCAGATGAAAACCATTTAAATCTCGGTGCCGGACTTGCAGGAGCACTGTTTTTAGGTATTGCCACTTCCCTGCCCGAACTTTCTTCAACATTTTCGCTTTTTAGACTGAAAAATTACAATATTGCGATTGGAAACATTATAGGCAGTAATTTGTTTAACTTTACAATACTTTCAATTGCCGATGTTTTTTATATTAAGTCAGGCGGCAAAGGTGCTATAAACGGTAGGATTTTTGATTTTATATCCAATTCTGCCGATCCGAAAAACATAAATCTTTTGGTTTTCGGCACAATTGCAATGTTTTCAATGTTGATACTTTTCAAGTTTAAAAACAAGTTTACGCAAATGATTTGTCCTTTGACAGTAATCGGTTGTTATATTGCTTTTTTAGCGGTGTAATTGTTTTATGCCGTTTTTGGTTGTGATTTATCGAAATTATTGTAAGACATTCAAAGACAAGGTTTTTGTGAACATTATACTAAACACAAAAACGACATAAAGTGAAAAAACATATTGATTTTTTTACCAATATAGGCTATAATAGGTATATCAAAATAAATTTGGAGGACTATTAAAATGTTAGTTTCAGCAAAAGATATGTTGAATAAGGCAAAGGCAGGCAAATATGCTGTCGGTCAGTTCAACATAAACAACCTTGAATGGACAAAAGCAATTCTTTTAACCGCTGAGGAGTTAAAATCTCCTGTAATTTTGGGTGTTTCCGAAGGTGCAGGAAAATATATGTGCGGTTACAAAACAGTTGTAGGTATGGTAAACGGTATGTTGGAGGAACTTAACATCACAGTTCCGGTTGCTCTTCACCTTGACCACGGTTCATACGAAGGTGCCAAAGCGTGCATTGAAGCAGGTTTTTCATCTGTAATGTTCGACGGTTCTCATTATCCAATCGAAGAAAATATTGAAAAAACCAAAGAATTGGTTGGTATTTGCGAAGAAAAAGGTCTTTCTATCGAAGCAGAAGTAGGTGCTATCGGAGGTGAAGAAGACGGTGTTATCGGCAGCGGCGAAGTTGCTGATCCGAAAGAATGTAAAATGATTGCAGATCTCGGTGTTACAATGCTCGCAGCCGGTATCGGTAACATTCACGGTAAATACCCTGAAAACTGGGCAGGTCTTTCTTTTGATACTTTGGACGCTATTCAGCAACTTACCGGTGCAATGCCGTTAGTTCTTCACGGCGGTACAGGTATTCCTGCCGATATGATTAAAAAAGCAATTTCGCTCGGTGTATCAAAAATTAATGTTAATACTGAATGCCAGTTAGCATTTGCAGCCGCTACAAGAAAATATGTTGAAGCAGGCAAAGATTTACAGGGTAAAGGTTTTGACCCAAGAAAACTTTTGGCTGACGGCGTTGAAGCAATTAAAGCAACAGTTAAAGAAAAAATGGAACTTTTCGGATCAGTCGGCAAAGCGTAAATTTAACCATAAATTCCCTCGACAAACTCTTTTGTCGAGGGCTTTTTTATCACAATTATATCATATTTTGCAATTATAATTTTTATAGGAATTATAGGAGGTTATTATAATGAAAAGATTGCTTGCCGTTTTTGTTTGTTTGACTGTTATTTTATCATGTTTCGCACTTTCTGCAATTGCTGATGATAGTTTTTTAGAAAATGAAGATGTTCAAACAACTGTTGAAAGTCAAACGGGCGAAGGAACTTCCGAACATGAAACTGACGTTGGGGAATCTTCAACAGAAGAAACAGCAGAAGAGACATCAAAAGAAACAACCGAGGAAACAACCGAAGAGTCTTCCACTGAGGAACCTACCGAAGAAGAACCGACCATAGATTATGATAACAATGTCGTTATAACTAATGTAAGCGGTGAGGTTGTAGATTATTACTCTGTCATTTCTGATGATATTCGCAATTGTTTGCAAAGTGCTCTTGACTTTATTAGAGACAGAGCAAATGAACTTTATACCATAACTTTACCAAAAGGCGTATATTATGCTAACTCTTCGCTGAATGTTTACAGCAACACAAAAATCGACTTTAACGGGTCAACAATTTACCGCGGAAAAGATGTTGACGGCGCTGTTGTTCGTTTTGGCAGAAGCGATGAAACAAGTTCGGGTTATAACGGATATAATAATATTGTTTTAACCAACGCAACACTTAACGCCAACAAAAACGGAACAGGCTCGCTTATTCGCTTTGCTCACGCAGAAAATGTCCAAATTACAAATATTACTTTTACAAACTCGAAAAAAGTCAATCACCTTTTAACATTTGCTGCTTGCAACAATATAAATGTTGATAACTGCACTTTTTCCGATATGGATGTTACGGGCATCAATAATTTCAATTGTGAAGCAATTCAAATTGATGTAATGAAAGAAGAATATTTTGATAAATATCCTGAATACGATGGTACTCCGACAAAAAATGTATCAGTTACAAACTGTACCTTTAAAAATTTACAAAGAGGTTTAGGTTCTCATACCGGTATTGCCGGCCATTATTATGAGAATATGAAATTTAATAATAATTATTTCGAAAATATTACCGGTTATGCAATTAGAGCAACAACCTACCGCAACAGCACAATCAACAACAATGTTATTAAAAATTGCGGTAGCGGCATTTTAATGGGTAGCGTTACGGCTGAAGATTTAGGCAACTTTTATGCGCCGTTCAAATCAACTGATAGAGTAATTACTCCCACAAACAATCAAATTAAGAACAATACAATCTCTTTGAAAGATACGAGTTATGATAATGTTCAATACGGAATATATCTAATCGGTAAAAAAGTTTCATCTGCTACCGACCGTGACGGAAAAAAGTTTAGTGGCGACTTTAGAATTTCGGCGGTTGATGTTGAGAATAACACGATTAATTCTGCTGTTACTAACAAAAACTGCTACGGAATATGGGTAAACGGTGCATTAGGTAGTTCGAGTAACAGCAGTTCGAATTTTAAAATAATAAATAACAAATTCCGTTTTTCAAGCAGTTTAACAACAAACAAATTAATTTACGGAATGAAACTTATCAATTGCACAAATATTTATGCCGCTAAAAACACTTTTTCTGATGCTAAAACTTCAAAAGGTATTTTAAATTCGGGTGTAGTTGTTGATAATTCTACGGGAGTTGCACTTTCATCAAACACAATTACCAACACCACAAATTACGGCATAAGACTTGCAAACGCTTCAAGCCCAACTGTTTCAGGAAATAAAATAACTAATACAAAGAATTACGGCGTTTATCTATCTGAAAAAACAAACAAAGCAAGAATTAACAATAACACAATTAATAAAACTTTAATCGGCATTTATCTTAACTCTTCTGCCTGTGCTACTTCATTAAACGGGAACACAATTTCAAACTTGGCTTCACACGGTATTCAATTAAACGACAAGGCAACAGCGACAAATATCAAGACAAACACAATTATTTCTCCGAAAGGTTCAGGCATTTACATAACAAAAAACTCAAAAGTCGGAACAATTGATTCTAACTCTGTTTGCAATTCAAAAGGTGTGCCGGTATACTTAAATTTAAAGGCTTCGGCAACCCAAATTTCAAAAAACAAAATTGATATTGCAAATAAAAATCTTAACGCAATCGGTGTTAATGATTATTCAAGTGTTGTAAAAATTAACAGCAATTTAATAAACTGCAAAAAATCAACAGGAAGCAGTAAATTAAAGGTATTTTGTAAAAACGGTATTGCTGTAAACAGTGCGACAAGCAAGACTGCTCAGATTAACTCAAATAGTATAATTAATTGCCAAAATACCGGAATTGCAATTTACAAGATAAAATCTAAACCTAAGATTCAGAAAAATAAAATTAAAAAATGTAAATACGGTATTCAGTATAAAAAAGGCACTTTATCAAAGAATAAAATCAGCAAAGCAAGCGTTAAAAAAACTTCTAAAATTTAATTTTTTCTTTCTTTCATTTTTTGGCACAAGTTTGATTAATTTTGATCTTGTGCTTTTTTATTTATGTTTATCACATTTTTATCATTATTAAAAACTATAATAAAAGATATTATTCTTTAAATAACAGGAGTTTTTATGAAAAAGATTATTTCACTTCTTGTTACAGTTATTATTCTAATTTCAACTTTCAGCATTACGGTATATGCAGAAACAGAAAATATTACAGTAACAAATGAAAACAACGAAATTTTAGCTGAATACTCAGTTGTAATCAATGATACAAGTATCGGTTCACGCTCGCCTATGCAAAAAGCACTTAATTTTGCAAGAGATAGTTTTGAAGAGGGTAAAATTTTAACGGTAACTTTACCAAAAGGCGAATATTCTATTGAAAAAAGTCTTATTACTTGCAGTAATACAACATTTGATTTTAATGGGTCAACACTTTATCGTTCGGGCGACTGTACTGTAATGTTTAGAATCGGAAAC
>CACYEQ010000112.1 GCA_902773485.1 Oscillospiraceae bacterium | reverse complement strand
TTTTACGGTGTTCAGTTTCACCCGGAAGTTAATCATACCGAAAACGGTAAAGATATGCTTTATAAGTTTTTGTATGATGTTTGCAAGTGTTCGGGCGAATGGAAAATGGAAAGTTTTATTGAAAAAACCGTAAATGAAATTCGTGAGGAAGTCGGTGAAAACGGCGTTGTTCTCGGACTTTCAGGCGGTGTTGATTCGAGCGTGGCTGCGGCACTTATTTCAAAAGCAGTCGGCAAACAGTTGACCTGTGTTTTCGTTGACCAAGGTTTAATGCGAAAAGATGAGGGAGATTTTGTTGAGCAAACTTTTACAAAACTTTTTGATATGAATTTTGTAAGAGTAAATTGTCAGCAAACTTTCTATGAAAAATTAAAAGGTTATACTGACCCTGAGGACAAGCGTCACATTATAGGAACTGAGTTTTACAAAGTTTTTTCTGATAAAATCAAAGAAAGTTACGGTGACGGTTATTTTGCACAGGGCACAATTTATCCTGACAGAATAGAAAGCGGAAAAGGTGACGCTGCTAAAATAAAAACGCACCACAATCAGGTGAAAATCACCGATGAGGTGCAATTTAAAGGTGTTATCGAACCGCTTAAAGATTTGTTTAAAGATGAAGTTAGAAAAGTCGGCGAAATGTTAGGACTTCCGCATGAATTAGTATGGCGACAGCCGTTTCCGGGTCCCGGTTTAGGTGTTCGCATTATTGGTGAAATAACACAAGAAAAAATCAAAATTCTGCAAGAGGCAGACGCTATTTTGCGTGATGAGATGGATAAATGCGGATATGCCGAAAATATTGCACAGTTTTTTGCAGTATTGCCTGGGATTAAAACTGTCGGCGTTATGGGTGACGCAAGAACTTACGATGAGTTAATCGCAATCCGTGCGGTTACAACCGATGACTTTATGACGGCGGACTTTGCAAAAATACCTTATGAAATTCTTGGTAGGATTTCAAACAGAATAATTAACGAAGTTGACCATGTAAACAGAGTAGTTTACGATATAACCTCAAAACCTCCGGGAACTGTTGAGTGGGAGTAATTAGAGAGTTTTATGATTTTTTTATGGTTTTTCTTAGGCGTATTTTCATTTTTCTTTATTATTTTTGTTATTAGAAGAATTTTTTATAGAACTAAACTTTTAATAAAAATCAAAAAGAAAAATGTGGTTAATGTTAAAATATTAAATCCTTTGTTTTTAGTTTCTTTAAACACAAATAAGAAATTTGATTTATATGTTGAAACTGAAGATAGAATCTTTTATATAAAACTTTTTAGCATATTTAGAAAAAGTTCGCAAGTGTTTTTTAACGGTGCAAAAGAGTATAAATATAAATCATTTTATTTAAGGTCAGCAAGATATGCTGTCGATGAATTTCATACTGTTAAAATGAAAGACAGACAAGTGGGAATTGATAAAATTCAAAGCAAATCAATTCAGAAAGTTTTGCTGTTTTGTCCTACTTGTAGGTATAAAGTTTCAAAATATACAGGCGAAAATGTTAAGCAAATTATCCCCGGCGGTTTTATTGATGATTATTTGTTTGCAAACACTACATTCTTTATAGATTTATTAGAAAAATAGTTTTTTTATAGGAGTTTGTTGACTTATGAGAATTATTAAAGCAAAAGATTATTTTCAGATGAGTCGTCACGCCGCAAACATTATTTCGGCACAAATAATTTTGAAAAAAGATTCGGTTTTAGGTCTTGCAACAGGCTCAAGTCCTGTTGGCGTTTATGAGCAGTTGATTGACTGGTACAAAAAAGGTGATTTGGATTTTGCTGAAGTTAAAACCGTTAATTTAGACGAATATGTCGGAATTAGCGGTGAAAACGAGCAGAGTTATCGATATTTTATGAATAATCGCTTTTTTAATCACATCAACATTAATAAGGCTAACACCTTTATTCCTGACGGAATGAATAGCGATGCTAAGTCGGTTTGTGCTGATTATGACAGATTAATTCATTCGCTCGGCGGAATTGATTTGCAATTGCTAGGTCTTGGTAAAAATGGGCATATAGGCTTTAATGAACCTGCTGAAACTTTTGAAAAAGGCACTCATAAAGTTGCTTTAACCGTAAACACAATTCAAGCAAATAAGCGGTTTTTTGAAAGGGAAGAAGATGTGCCGCGTTTTGCTTATACAATGGGAATTTGCGATATTATGCAAGCAAGGCGTATAGTAATGGTAGTTTCTGGAAAAGAGAAAGCCGAAATTGTTAAAAAGGCTTTTTTAGGGCCTGTAACACCAAAAATTCCCGCATCAATTTTGCAACTTCATAAAGATTTTACCCTCGTAGCAGATGAAGATGCATTAAGTTTGATGGATTGATGAAAAAATATAAAAGGCTGATTGGTTGTTACACAATCAGCCTTTTTATTATTGAAAGTCTTTTAGATTTTTTCCATCTTTGTTTTTCCATTCTTTCAAGCCATTTGCACTTCTACCCATAACAATATTTGCTGCGAGTGAAGGACTAGTAAATACGTAATCTTTAGTGAATTTAAAATCATTATCAATTATTCCACTATTAATTAGCATTGTTCTCTTTTTTATAGTTGCTTCTTTACAACTATTAGTCACTGAATTTGAAACTATAGAACCTTTTAAAACAGCAAAACCATCAGACACAAGTATTCCTTTACCGTTTGCACCTCTTGTTGCTTTTATATAAAATACTTGTTCACTACTTTTATTGTTTGTTTCTTCATCAATTAAATCAAAAACTTTGTATCCAAGTGTGTTAACTAGAAGTCTTGTGCTTTCAATAAATTCATTAAGAAAAGCCTCGTCGTATTCTGAAATAGAGGATTTAGTCGGAATTGTTTTGTTTATAACAATAGCACGTGAAGAATTAGTTGCTAATTCATAGAATTCATGCTCAAGATATTTTACATGTGCTTTATTTAACTGATTGTCTTTACTAATAACAACAATTGCATCATTCCAATAGTTTTCATCAGATAAGTGTTGTTTTAATCTAGAAATAATATTTTCTGCTTCACCAATATAAACAGTTGTGTCGTTATCTTCGTTTTTCCAAACAAAAAATAAATACCGGTATGACTCGTGTCTTTTCGCTTTTCAAATTCATTCGAATCGTTTCGACTTACTTTATAAACACGACCTGTCCAATTTGATAATTCGCACATGATTCTTCCATTCGGGTTGCCATCAAAAATCTTTAATTGTATCGTTTTATCAAATGCCATAATATACTCCTTTGTTAGTTATTCGCTGTCTTTTTTGATGTATTCAATTAAATCTTTAAAACTGCCGTTCTTGTATTTTGAAATATCTTCATTAGACTTGTTTATCAAACAATCGGTTAGCAAAAATACTTTCATTCCGAGTGTTTTTGCGACCATATCTTCCGAAGTATCGTTGCCGACCATTAAAGTTTCTTCGGCTTTTAAGCCTAATTTTTCTAAAATCTCGTTATAATATTTTGGGTTTGGCTTGCAAAATTTTGAATTATCATAGGTAGTTATGTATTCAAAATCGTCAGGATTCAAGCCTGCCCAGCGTGTTCTCGCATTAGTGGCAACCTTCGGAAAAACAGGGTTAGTAGCAAGAATAAGTTTATAATTCTTTTCTTTAGCAATTTTTATTGTTTCAACTGCTAATGGGTTATTACCGCAAAATTTTTTTAAACTTTCAAACTCATTCTCGTAAAAACTATTAAAAATCGGTATATCGTTATAAACTTTTTCACCGTATATTTTTGAAAAAGCGTTCCAAAAAACTTTTTCATTAGTTTCAGAGCCGTCATTTTTAATCATCGCAATGGTGGCTTTCCAAACAGAATCAGCAATTTTACTTGGCTCATAACCCAAAGGAATCAACTTTTTTGCAAGAGCAGTAAAATATGCTTTTACAAATTTATCTTGGTCCATAGGTAAAAGCGTGCCGTCCAAGTCGAATAAAACATTTTTCATTTATTTATCCTCATAATAAACAACGCCGATTGCGTTAGGTCCAGTGTTAACTGAAATTATACAACCAAGGGTGAATTCAAGCATCGGTTTCTCATCAATTTCAGAAAACACTTTTTCTTTAAACTTATTATAAACATCAAAATTATTTGCAAAAGCCAAAGAAAAAGGAGTTCCCGTTTTGCGTTCGTTTTTAACGCTTTCTACCAAAAAATCAATCGCTTTTTGCTCGCCTCTGACCTTAGTAGGAATAACTGCTTCGCCGTTTGAAAAGACTATTACGGGTTTTAGTCCGATAGCGTCGCCCATAAACGCAGCGGCGGCGGAAATTCTGCCTGATTTTTTAACACATTTTAAATCAAGCGGAATAAAAACAACTTTTACATGTTCAATCCAGTCATTTATAAAGTCGGTAATCTCATCAACGGTTTTGCCGTTCTTTACCATTTTTGCCGCTTCAATAACGCCTAAACCGTAGCCGTGCGAATAGTTCAAAGAATCAATAATTGTGATATTAAATTCGCTTTTTGCTTCAGGGTGTTCGGCAAAAAATGAATTTTTACCGATAACCGCATTTTGATAAGTGCTTGAACCTTTTGAATTAATGCTAATATGAATTAAGTCAGTAACACCTTGTTCCCAAAACTTTTTATAGTATTCAATATAATCAAAAGGCGTAATAGCGGATGTTGAGGGGAGATTATCACAATCTTCAAGTATTTTGTAAAAACTTTCGGTTGTAATGTCTAAACCGTCTTTATACTCTTTGTCACCGCAAATTATTGTAAGTGGTAAAACGGATATATCAAGCTCTTTTTGTAAATCTTTTGATATATCGGCAGTAGAATCTGTTGAAATTTGAATTTTCATAATTAGAACCTTTCTTTTAAACAAAATATTCAATTAAGAATTTTGTGCCGAGTAAAATTAAAACTATTCCACCTGCAATTTCACCTTTTTCACC
>CACYEQ010000111.1 GCA_902773485.1 Oscillospiraceae bacterium | reverse complement strand
GTCGCTTTTCCGCCGTTTTCGAGCATTTTTTCAAGTGCTTCTTTTGCAAGGTTGTTATTAATTTTACCCTCTTCAAGCAGTTTTACAAGTTCTGTCATATTCTCGGCAGAAACTTTTATATCAAACTGCTCTCTTTCGTCATCGGTTGAAAGAGTGCGGTAAATTGTCGAAATAATGAAGTTTGAAACGGTTTTCGGTTTGCTTACATTTTCGGCAACTGAATCAAAAAACTCCGCAACTTTGCGGTATTTTACAAGGATTTTTGCATCGGTTTCATTAATGCCGAAATTTTCCATATATCTTGCTTTTTTGATGTCTGGTAATTCAGGTAAAGTTGCTTTTATCGCTTCAATCTCTTCATCGGTTGTGTGAATTGTAACTAAGTCAGGCTCTCTGAAATAGCGGTAATCGTGAGCATCTTCTTTTGAACGCATACCCTCAGTTTCGCCTGTCCCCGTATTAAATCGACGAGTTTCCTGAACAACCTCCTCGCCAGACTCAATAAGGTCAACCTGTCTGTCAAACTCATATTCCATAGCCTGACGCATAAATGTAAACGAGTTCATATTTTTAATCTCGGTACGGGTTCCCAAAGTGCTGGAATCCTTTGGTTTTACCGAAACATTTACATCACAACGAAGCGAGCCCTCCTGCATTTTGCAGTCGGAAACACCGATTGATTTCATAATAAGTTGCAATTTTTCAACATATTCAATAGCCTCATCAATTGAGCGAATATCAGGCTCGGTTACAATCTCGATAAGCGGAACGCCGCCACGGTTGTAGTCAACGAATGTATCACCGCGCTCGTGAACTAATTTGCCCGCATCTTCTTCAATATGAATACGCAAGATGCGAATTTTTTTGCCAGAATCCAACTGAATATATCCGTTTGAACAAAGCGGTTTATCATACTGCGAAACCTGATAAGCCTTGGAAAGGTCGGGGTAGCAGTAATTTTTTCTGTCCATTTTCGCAATGTTGTTAATGGTACAATTTGTAGCAAGACCTGCTTTTATTGCATAGTTTACAACCTGCTTATTAAGTCGTGGCATAGTTCCCGGCAAGCCTATACAAATAGGACAGCAATGAGTGTTCGGCTCACCGCCGAATTCGGTTGAGCAAGAGCAAAAAATTTTAGTTTTTGTAGATAATTCAACATGGGTTTCAAGTCCCGAAACTAATTCATATTCTTTCATCAAAACTCAACCCCCATTTCCGTATTTTTAAAGAAATCGGTCGCCTGTTCAAACTGATAAGCGACATTTAGAATCTTAGCCTCGCAGAATGAGTTACCGATAATTTGCATACCAATCGGCAGACCGTTTGAATCAACTCCGCAAGGGATTGAAACACCCGGAAGTCCTGCAATGTTTACAGGAACAGTGCAAATATCTGTCTGATAAGTTTCAACAGCGTTTTGCGAGGTAAAGCCTTTTTTAAATGCTGTCATAGGAACGGTAGGCGCTAAAATCACATCGCATTTTGTAAAAGCGTCTTTAAACGCTTTTACAATAGCTCCTCGCATATTTTGTGCTTTTTTATAATATGCGTCGTAATATCCCGAAGATAAAACATAAGTACCAAGCAAAATTCTGCGTTTTACCTCTTTGCCAAAGCCCTCAGAACGGGTTTTGCACATCATATCGTGAATACCGTTGTAACTTTCAGTGCGGTAGCCGTAACGAATAGAATCGTATCTGCCGAGGTTTGAAGAAGCCTCTGCACAAGCGAGAATGTAATAAACGGGCAAAGCGTATTTTAATATTGGAAGTTCAAATTCAACAATTTCTGCTCCCAATTTTCTATACTCTTCAATAGCATTATCAAGAGCGGATTTCACATCTTCACGAAGTCCCTCGTAATATTCTTTCGGAATACCGATTTTAACGTCTTTAATATCGTTTTGCAACTTGTCGGCAGTAGTCTCACAAGCACCCGAGCAAGTTGAATCATAATAATCTTTGCTTGAAATTGCATCAAAAACAATCGCCGCATCTTCAACGCTTGAAGTGATAGGCCCTATCTGGTCAAGGCTGGATGCGTAAGCGATAAGACCGTAACGAGAAACTGCACCGTAAGTCGGTTTAAGTCCTACAATACCGCAAAATGAAGCAGGCTGGCGAATTGAACCACCTGTATCTGAACCTAAGCCGTAAGCGGCGATATTGCCTGCAACTGCCGACGCTACACCTCCTGAAGAACCGCCCGAAACATAAGAAGTATTATGCGGATTGTTTGCTCCCCCGTAATATGAAGTTTCGCAAGATGAGCCCATTGCAAACTCGTCCATATTGGTTTTGCCGAGCATAACAGCGCCTTGCTCTTTTAATTTTTCCCAAACATAAGCGTCATAAATAGGCTTGTAGCCTGTGAGAATTTTTGAACAGCAGGTAGTTTCAATGCCTTTGGTTGAAATATTGTCTTTTAAGGTCATAGGAATACCCTCTAAAAGACCAATTTTCTCACCTTTTTTTAATTTTTCGTCAACTTTTTGTGCTTGTTTTAATGCCTCATCTTCGGTAGTAAGCACATAAGCGTTTAATCTATTGTTATTTTTGTTAATCTCATCAATATATTTTTTGGTTAAATCTACACAGGAAATTTCGCCGCCAAGGAGCATATCGTGCAATTTTTTAATTGTGGAATTTTTCATATCTTTGCTCCTTTAAACCTTTTTCTTTACAGGGAAATAACCGTTTTCGCCACCGTCAACATTTTTGAGTATTTCCGACTGCTCGTAACTATCTTTAACTTCATCATCTCTGAAAACATTAGAGAGATTGTTGATATTATCAAACTCTTGCACCTCGCCGTCGTAACCGTTAATTGTATCGGCGAATTTGATTATATTCATCATTTCATCAGTAAGTTTGTCAATTTCCGTTTCGTCAATATGAAGTTTCGACAATAACGCAATATCCATAATTTCTTGTTTGTCTATCATTTGTAATCAACCTCTCTCAGTACAAAATATTATGTCCATAAATCAGTTATAAACATAGGGCTTGAATCTGCTGATTTTTCAAATCCACAAGATTCATAAAATCCTATTTCTTTATCATAAGCCACTAAAACAATTCGCAGATAATCTTTATATTTATTCTTAACTTTTTCTACTAATCCTTTGCCTATTCCTTGGTTTTGATAATCGGTATTAACAAGTAAATAATGAACATAAGCCGTCATAATGCCATCGTCCATAGCACATATTAATCCTACCAATTTTTCGCCGCACCAAGCAGAATAGACCGTTTCAAAGTTTTTCATAGCAACAACTAACTTTTCAGGGTAATGACCCGAAGACCATTCGACTGATAAAAACAATTCCTGCAAATCTTTTGAATTAAATTCGTGTATATCTTTATATACAATTTTCATAAACGATACCTATTATCTTAATTTAATATGAATCTCACGAAGTTGCTGTTCGGTGACTTCGTTAGGTGCACCCATCATAGTATCTTGTGCATTTGAATTCATCGGGAATGCAATAACCTCTCGAATATTCTCTTCGCCTGTAAGCAACATAATCATTCTGTCAACGCCCGGTGCCATACCTGCGTGAGGCGGCGCACCGTATTGGAATGCGGTGTAAAGACTGCGGAATTTCTCTTTTAAAGTTTCTTCCGAATATCCTGCAATCTCAAACGCTTTTTTCATAATTTCAATGTCGTGGTTACGAACTGCACCCGAAGACAACTCAACCCCGTTGCAGACAATATCATACTGGTAAGCGTTAATGTCGCAAGGGTTTTTAGTATTTAACGCTTCAAGTCCGCCTTGCGGCATGGAAAACGGATTGTGAGTGAAAATAATATTACCGTCATCATCTTCCTCAAACATCGGGAAATCAACAATATAGCAAAGTTCAAAAGTATCTTTTAAAAGGTCTAAACGCTTACCGAGTTCCGCTCTGATTTGACCTGCCAAAAGCGGGGAAACTGAGGGAGCGTCGGCAATAAAGAACAAT
>CACYEQ010000110.1 GCA_902773485.1 Oscillospiraceae bacterium | reverse complement strand
TTTGCCGACTCTGTCACGAAGATAGTAAAGTTTACTTCTTCTTGCAACACCTTCCATAACAACATCGATTTTAGCAACATTTGGTGAATGAATCGGGAATACTCTTTCAATTCCGCAACCGTAAGCGATTCTGCGAACTGTGATAGTTTCAGAAATACCGCTGTTGTTTTTTGCGATTACAATGCCTTCATAAACCTGAATTCTTTCTTTCTCACCCTCACGGATTTTAACATGAACCTTTACCGTAGCACCGATAGGCACATTAGGAACATCTGTTTTAATCTGGCTTTCAACTAAATTTTTAAGTGCGTCCATTTAACTTTCCTCCTATAAAATTTTCAGACATTCATACTACGAAAATTCGCACAGAGGACTGCCCGCTTCAATGTTTTGGTTTAAAACCTTCCATTGACTCCACCCCGAATAGAAGTTCGGTGAAATCAAAAGCCTTAATATTATAACACCATTGTCACATATTGTCAAGTGTTTTTTAAAATTAATCTGCTTCAGGAGCGTTTTTTATTACCTCGCTTATTGAAGAGCGAAAAATATTTGAAAGATAATTTATTGTTTTTTCTTTATCCCTCACCGTTTTATCTTTAAACCAATCTATTAACATTCCCGTAATCGCTTCATTATAAAACTCGCAAACAAAGGTTTTATAATCTTCTGAAATGTTTCTGTTATACTCTTTCTCTGCACCGTCTATAATTGTTTTGATTACGCCTTTCAAATCTGCATCGAAAAAGCGTTTCATCTCTTCCCTGCCCATTGAATCATAGGCACAACTTAAAATATGCTGATTTTCATTAACATAATCTATTATAAACATCATTGCTTCTTCATAATCGACGATTAAATCAAAATTTTTTACAACTTCAATCGCTTCTGCTTCAAGCATCCATTTAAGAAGTGCGTAAATATCTTCAAAGTGATAATAAAATGTTTTTCTGTTCACTTTACAGTCGGCAACTATCTCACTAATCGTTATTTTTGAAAACGGCTTTTTCATCATAAACTTTTTCAACGATGATGCAAATGCCTTTTTGGTATTTAAAGATGTAACTTCGTGTTTCATTTATCTATGACTCCTTTAATTTTATTTATTATACAACTGTCCAATATAAAAATCAATACTATTTTCAAAATTTATTACACAGTTGACCGTTTTTTGTCCGATTATTACACAAATGTGTAAATATTGACCGTTTAATATATTTCTATTTGCAATATAATACTGTTAGAAAAAAGGCGGTGAAAATATGGCAGATTTCACTTATAATATTTCAATGAAAACTCTTTTAGGCATAAAAAACGGTACAATTGAACTTTTTAACCGAGACGGCATTATTACGGGATTTTTAAATATTCTCGGAAAACACAATGCATTTGAAGGAACGCTGGATGAAAGCGGTGCTTGTAATTTTTCGGGTAATATTGTAACACTTGTCCAATCAATTCCTTATGAGGCGAAAGGTTATGCCGATGATAAAAGAATTGATTTGAATTTAGTTTGTAAACGATATAATTTTCACTTAACCGGTACAATTTAAGGAGATATTAATAATGATAAAGTTTTCTAAACTTATTGTAAAGTTAAGAATACCTATAATTATTATCGCTCTTGTATTGCTCATTCCCTCAATTTTAGGAATGGTTTTCACAAGAACTAATTATGATATGCTTGACTACCTGCCTGATTCAATCGAAACTATGAAAGGGCAGAACATTTTAAAGGAAGATTTCGGAAAAGGTGCTTTTTCATTTCTTATTTTTGAGGGAATGGACGATAAAGATGTATCAAAAGCAAAAGAAAGAATATCTAAAATCGACCATGTTGAAACAGCACTTTGGTATGATGATGTATTAAGTTTGAAAATACCGAAAGAAATGTTACCTGACGAAATATACAACGCATTTAATGCAGACGACGCAACAATGGTAGCGATTTTCTTTGACACAGGAACATCGGAAGACGAAACAATGAAAGCAATAACGCAAATTAAAAAAATAGCGGGAAAACAATGCTTCGTTTCGGGTATGTCGGCACTGGTTACAGATTTAAAAGACCTTTGCGAAAGAGAAGAATTTATTTATGTTGCAATAGCGGTTGTGCTTTCAACAATTGTTATGATGCTATTCCTTGATTCTTTTATTATTCCGTTTATATTCTTAGCGTCAATCGGTATGTCGATACTGCTGAATTTGGGAACAAATTACTTTTTCGGCGAAGTTTCATTTATAACAAAGGCTCTGGCGGCGGTTTTGCAGTTAGCGGTTACTATGGACTACTCCATATTCTTGTGGCACAGTTATTCAGAGCAAAAAGAAAAATACGGCAACGATAAAGAGCGAGCAATGGCTCACGCAATCAAAGCGACTATATCATCGGTTGTAGGAAGTTCTGTAACAACAATCGCAGGTTTTTTGGCACTTTGCTTTATGACTTATACACTCGGTCTTGACCTCGGCGTTGTAATGGCAAAAGGTGTTGTATTCGGAATTATCGGTTGTATAACAACTTTGCCTTCATTAATACTTATTTTTGACAAAGTTATAGAAAAAACCAAACATCGTCCGCTTATACCCGATATGAAAAAATTCTCGGGACTTGTTGTAAAAAGATTTGTCATATTCTTAATAATCTTTATAGTTGCAGTTGTTCCCGCTTACATTTATAATGAAAAAACCAAAGACGAAACATACTATCAGTTATCAAGTTCCTTGCCGAAAGATATGGATTGTATAGTTGCTAATACCAAGTTGGCAGAAAAATTCGACGTAGGTGCAACGCACATGGTATTGGCAGACGCAAAAATGACTCAAAAAGAAACCAAAAAAATGCTTAAAGATATTGAAAAAGTTGACGGCATTAAATACGCACTTACGCTTGAATCTGTTGTAGGCTCGTTAGTTCCGGAAGAGTTTTTGCCGGTCTCAATCAAAGAAATATTTGAAAGCGACAGATACAAGTTGATTCTTGTAAACTCAAAATATACTGTTGCTTCTGACGAAGTAAACAAGCAATGCGATACTATTTCGACACTTATAAAAAAATATGATAAAAACGCAATGCTTATCGGTGAGGCTCCTTGTACCAAAGATTTGATTGAAATTACAGACAGAGATTTTAAAGTTGTTGACGCAATTTCAATAGTAGCGATATTTATTATTATTCTTTTGGTAACGCAATCAATTACCCTCCCTATTATATTGGTTTCGGTAATCGAATTTGCTATATTTATGAATCTCGGCATTTCATCGCTTATGGGTACGAGTTTGCCGTTTATAGCACCTATTTGTATAAGTACAATTCAACTCGGTGCAACGGTCGATTACGCTATTTTGATGACTACAAGATACAAACGTGAACGCTCGCAAGGGAAAGAAAAGCACGAAGCAATTAAAATTGCACTATATACATCAATACCCTCAATTGTAGTAAGTGCTCTAGGATTTTTTGCCGCAACTTTCGGCGTGGCAATGTATTCAAATGTAGATATGATAAGTTCAATATGTATATTAATGGCAAGAGGTGCTATTATCAGTATGATTTGCGTAATATTTATTTTACCTTCGCTGTTTACGCTTCTTGATAAAGTTATTTGTAAAACAACAATAGGTATGTTACCAAAACCAAAGAAAGAGGGCTGATATTTATGAATCAGATATTTAAAAAGATACTCATAAGTGTTTTAACATTAAGCGTTTTGTTCGGCAGTATAAGCGTTTATGCTTTAAGTATAACTTTAAATGAAAAAACCAAATCAAAAACATCTGAAACCGAAAAAACAAGCAATAAAAAGAGCGATAATACTTCAAAATTGAATGAAAAAAATTCAAAAGAAGAAACCGTTTATGTTATGACAAAATCAAACGGTGAAATTGATAAGATTTATGTTACAAATTGGCTGAAAAACAGCGAAAAGAAAAAAACAATTAAAGATTTTACAAATCTTAAAAAAATAGAAAATGTTGGCGGAGACGAAAAATATACGATTGACGAAAAAAATGCAACCGTATGGAACGCTGACGGCAACGATATTTACTACAAAGGTGAAACTGAAAAGTCGGTACCTGTTGATGTTGCAATAAGTTACACACTTGACGGCGAAGAGATTTCCGCAGAAGATTTGGCAGGAAAAAGCGGTAAAGTTAGAATTCGTTTTGATTATGACAACCGCCAATACGAAGAAAAAATCGTAAACGGCAAAAAAATTAAAATATATGTTCCTTTTATTATGCTAACAGGAACAATTCTTGATAACAATACTTTCAGCAACATTGAAGTTTCAAACGGTAAAATCATAAATGACGGCAATAAAACTTATGTAATCGGTTTTGCATTGCCCGGAATGAATGAAAATCTTGATATTTCAAAATCCGACCTTGACCTACCCGATTATTTTGAAATCACCGCAGATGCTACTGATTTTGAACTTTCGACAACTCTAACCGTTGCAACAAATGAAGCATTTAACAATATAGACCTTAATGAAACTGATAAAAAAATTGATGAAATCTCAGATAAAATCGACGAAATGACCGACGGTATGAACAAATTAATCGACGGTTCAAGCACACTTTATAACGGAATTTCGATTTTACTTGACAAATCTTCTGTTTTAATCAGCGGTGTTAAAAAACTGGCAAGCGGAGCGAAAATTTTAAAAGAAAAATCAAATGCTATTGTTTCGGGTACAAACAGTATTAAAAAAGCAACCGGTACATTAAGCGATAAATCCGGTGATTTATATAACGGTGTTTATCAGTTATACTCAGGACTCGGCACTCTTTCATCTAAAAACGGCGATTTAAATGACGGAGCAAAACAAGTATTTAATACACTACTTTCAGCCGCCAACACACAGATTAAATCAAGCGGACTTTCTGTTGATAATCTTACTATAAGCAACTATTCAAGCGTACTCACAAAAACAATTAACTCTTTGAGCGAATCTAATGTAAAAGTGAAGGCACAGGCTTCTGCAAAAGAAAAAATTACTTCTGCGGTAGAAGAACAAAGAGCGTATATTAAAACAAAAGTTGAAGTTGCAGTCAGACAAACAGTTCTTGAAAAGATACTCTCTTCCAAAGGAATGACTTATGAGCAGTATCAGCAGGCTGTAAAAGCAGGTTTGATTGATGAAGATACCCAAAACGCAATCGACAACGCAGTTGAACAGCAGATGAAATCCGATACAGTAAAAAGCCAGATTGACGCGACAACTCAAAAGAAAATTGATGAAATTATAGCAGAAAAACTTAATTCTAATGAAGTTAAACAACAAATCTCACAAGCAGTTGAAACCGCTAAAAAAGGTGTGGAGAGTTTAAAAGAATTAAAAAACCAACTCGACAGTTACAACACATTTTACCAAGGAATTAAATCTTATACAGATGGTGTTTCTAAGGCTTACAAAGGTGCTTATCAACTTAAAAACGGTACTTACAAACTTAAAAACGGTACCTCAGAACTTGCAAGCGGTGCAGCAAAACTAGCAAAAGGAAGTAAGCAATTTGCTGACGGTGTTGTTAAACTTTACAACGGAATCGCAACATTAAATTCAAGCACTCCGAAACTTCAAAGCGGTATTAATCAGTTGAAAGACGGTTCAATGCAGTTGGCAGACGGATTGAAAGAATTTAACAACAAAGGAATTAAAAAAATTGCCGACACTTATAACAAAGATATCAAAACTTTGTATGAACGATTTAAAGCAACAGTAGAAGTTTCTCAAAATTACAAATCATTCAGCGGTATTACGGACTTTATGCCCGGCTCAACAAAGTTTATTTACAAATCAGATGAAATCAAAAAGTAACATGAAACGGCGGATAAACTTTATCTGCCGTTTTTCCATATTTTTTAAAAACTATTGACAAATAATAATGTCGGATATATAATAAAAACAGTTGAATAGTTATTCAACTGTTTGGAGGCTGGTATATTTGGATAAATATTCGGTTGGCGGAATGAGTTGTGCCGCTTGCTCGGCAAGAGTTGAAAAAGCAGTTTCGTCGGTTGAGGGGGTAAAATCCTGCTCGGTAAATCTTTTGACCAACTCAATGTTAGTTGAGGGCGAAGCCGATAAAGGTGCTGTTATAAACGCAGTTGAAAAAGCGGGATATACAGCAAAATCAGTCGGTGATAAAAAAACTGACAAGAATTCCGATTTAGACGATAAAACTACAACAAGCCTTATAAAAAGGCTTATTTGGTCGATTATATTTTTAATTGTTTTAATGTATTTTTCAATGGGGCATACAATGTGGAACTTTCAGCTTCCCTCTTTTTTTGAACACAATCATATTGCAATAGGCATAACTCAAATGCTTCTTACCGTTATTGTTATGATAATAAATCAAAAGTTTTTCACAAGCGGATTTAGGGCGATAATAAAACGCTCACCGAATATGGATTCGCTTATTGCACTGGGCTCTTCGGCAGGATTTATTTACAGCACATATTCACTTTTTAAAATGACGGTTGTTTCGCCCGATGAAGCAATGAATATTTTGCATAATGGTTTTTATTTTGAATCTTCTGCAATGATTTTGACCTTGATAACGGTTGGAAAAACGCTTGAATCTTTTTCAAAAGGAAAAACCACAAACGCTTTAAAAAGTTTGATGAGTTTGCAGGCAAAAACAGTAAAAACTATAAGAGACGGAAAAGAAATTACTATTCCGATAGAACAAATATCTGTCGGCGATGAATTTGTAATTTACCCCGGTGAGAGTGTTGCGGTTGACGGCATTGTTTTAGAAGGCGAAAGTGCGGTTGACGAATCGGCTCTGACAGGAGAAAGTATTCCGACAGATAAAGCGGTAGGCGATAAAGTTTCTTCGGGAACAATAAATAAATCGGGATTTTTAAGGTGCAAAGCCGTAAAAGTCGGCGAAGATACAACCATTTCGCAGATAATAAAAATGGTAAATGATGCGTCTACTTCAAAAGCACCGATAGCGAAAATTGCCGATAAAGTTTCAGGTATTTTTGTGCCAGCAGTAATTGCAATTGCAATAGTTACATTTGTTTGCTGGTTAGTCACAGGACAATCGCTTAATTTCGCACTTGCCCGTGCTATATCTGTTTTAGTTATCTCCTGCCCTTGTGCTTTGGGGCTTGCAACGCCCGTTGCGATTATGGTAGGAAACGGCATAGGCGCAAAAAACGGAATACTATTTAAAAATGCGACTGCGCTTGAAAATTTAGGCAAATCAAATATTGTTGTGCTTGATAAAACAGGCACAATTACCAAAGGCGAACCAAAAGTTACCGATATAATTCCCTGCGGTAGTTTTTTAGAAAAAGATTTAATTACGATTGCATTGTCGCTTGAACAAAAAAGTGAACATCCGCTTGCAAAAGCGATTGCTGATTATTCTAATCAAAACCAAATAAACGCTTTTGAAACCGAAAAATTCAAAGTGCTTTCGGGTAGCGGAATCTCGGCTCAAATAGATAGAATAACATATTTCGGCGGAAGTTATAAGTTTATTGGCGAAAAAGTTGAAATAAACGAAGATACCGAAAAAACAATTCAAAATTTGTCTACTGACGGCAAAACTCCTTTGCTTTTTTCAAATGAAAATGAGTTAATCGGAATAATTGCGGTTGCCGACACAGTCAAAAAAGACAGTCCGAAAGCAATAAAACAATTGCAGAAAATGGGTTTAGAAGTTATAATGCTTACGGGTGATAACAAACAAACCGCCGATGCAATCGGCAAACTAAGCGGTGTTGATAAGGTTATAGCAGGTGTTTTGCCGCAAGGCAAAAAGCAGGTTATTGACGAGTTAAAATTAAAAGGCAAAGTTGCAATGGTCGGCGACGGAATAAACGACGCACCTGCTTTGAGCACCGCAGATTCTTCAGTTGCAATAGGCACAGGAACAGATATTGCAATCGAAGCCGCTGATATTGTTATTGTAAAAAGTGGTTTAAGCGATTTGGTTAAGGCTATAACTTTGAGTAAACTCACAATAAGGAATATTCACGAAAACTTATTTTGGGCTTTTATTTACAATGTTATCGGAATACCTCTTGCAACAGGTTTATTTATTAACATATTCGGCTGGCAATTAAACACTATGTTTGGTGCGGCAGCAATGAGTTTATCAAGTTTTTGTGTTGTAAGCAACGCTTTAAGGCTTAATTTATACCATTTTGAAAAAGATAGATTTTTAAAGAAAATCACAAGAAAGGAACAACAAATTATGGGAAAAACAATTAAAATTGAGGGCATGATGTGTGAACATTGCGAGGCTCACATTAAAAAGGCACTTGAAAGTTTAGACGATGTAGTTTCTGCCGAAGTTTCACACAAAACAGGTACTGCAAAACTTAATTTAAAAAGCGAAATCGACAATGAGACAATAAAAAAAGTCGTTGAAAAAGAGGGTTATAAATATATTGGCTGAAAAAACGCAAAAACAAGAGTTAGGTTTTAACTTAACTCTTGTTTTTTATAAAAAATGCTTGAATATATAAGGAATATATTGTAAAATGTTTAAAAGAAACGGAAGTGAATATTATGAAATATAATGTAGGACTTTTTAATGATTCTTTCCCGCCTACGATTGACGGCGTTGCAAACGCGGTTTATAATTATGCGGATATTATTACAAAACACGGTGGCAAATGCACTGTTGTTACTCCGAGATACCCTAATGTTATTGATGACTATGATTTTGATGTGCTGAGATACAGTTCTGTGCCGATTTCAAAAAAACTCGGTTACAGAATCGGTAATATTTTGCCTGTAAAAGCACTTTCTGTATTAAAAGAAAAAAAGTTTGATATAATTCATGTACACGCACCGTTTGTTTCTTCGCTTGTAGCAAATGAATTGGTAGGTTTCAACAAAAAAAATATTCCTGTAGTATTTACTTACCATACAAAGTTTGATGTCGAACTTGAAAAAAGAATGAAATTAAAACCATTTAAGAAGATTTCAAAAGATTTTGTAAAAAACAATATAAACCTTGCCGATGAAGTATGGGTAGTAAGCGAAGGCTCCGCCGAGAGTCTGAGAAATATAGGCTATACCGGCCCTTACCGTGTTATGAGAAACGGAACTGACTTTAAAAAAGGCAAATCCGATGAAAGAAAAACAAAAAAATTAAAAGAGTTTTTAAACATCGAACCCAATGAAATTGTGTTTTTATTTGTGGGCAGAATGATGTGGTATAAGAATATTCGCCTTATTATGAATGCACTTCACAAAATGCCTAGCAATTTAAAATACAAAATGGTGTTTGTAGGTGACGGTTATGACCGCCCTGCAATGGAGCAACTTGCAAGGCAGTTGAATATTTATGACAAATGCCGTTTTATAGGTGCTGTTTATGACAGAGAAAGGCTAAGAGATTACTATTCTATCGGTGACTTATTTATTTTTCCTTCAACTTATGACACTTCGGGACTTGTTGTTATGGAAGCTGCGGCAACAGGATTGCCTGCTGTACTTATAAAGCGCAGTTGTGCTTCGGAAGGAGTTTATCACAACCAAAACGGATTTTTGTGTGAAGAGAATTCAAACAGTCTTAAAGAAACTATTTTAAATGCAATCAGTGATTTAGATAAATTAAAAAAAGTAGGAAATAATGCTCAAAATGAGGTTTATTGTTCTTGGGAAGAATCGGTAAAAGCCGCTTGCAAACGGTACGAAGAAATCATTGAAGAGCATAAAATAAGAAAATTACAACAAAAAAAGAGAAAGATAAGGAGAATCAGAAAATGAGTAAGATGCAGTTAGAACCGATTAAAAATGGTGATACAGTAGCAGTTTTAAAAACAAATATGGGAGAAATAAAGTTCAAACTTTTCCCAAAACTCGCACCGAAAACAGTTGAAAACTTTACAACTCACATCAAAAACGGTTATTACAACGGAATTATTTTTCACAGAGTAATTATAGATTTTATGATCCAAGGCGGTGACCCAACAGGTACCGGTATGGGCGGCGAATCTGTTTTCGGCGGTCCTTTTAAAGATGAATTCAGTCCGAAACTCCGCAATTACAGAGGTGCTCTTTCAATGGCAAATGCAGGTCCGAACACAAACGGAAGCCAGTTTTTCATTGTTCAATGCGATAATGTTCCCGATGGATTAATTAAGCAAATGGAAGATATAGGCGGAGAAGCGTTTGACAACGAGTGCATTGAAAACTATAAAAAAATCGGAGGTACTCCTCATCTTGATTTTCGCCACAGCGTATTCGGTCAGGTTGTAAGCGGTATGGATATTGTTGATAAAATTGCAGATGTTCAAACAGATCCCGCTGACAAACCAATAGAAGATGTAGTTATTGAATCTGCTGAAACTTTTGTTTACGAGGAATAAAAATTGAACGATTTTTTGGTCAACGCTTTAAGTCTTGTAAATCAGGTAGCGATACTTTTTGTGCTGATTGCGGCAGGTTTTATTTGTACAAAAACCAAACTGATTATTGATAAAAGCAAAGACGGAATTGTAAATATTCTGTTATATGCTGTAACCCCCTGCTTGATAATTGATTCCTTTTTAAAAGTTAAGTTTAATACCGATATGATAACATCTTTGGGAATTGCAACAGGTTGTGCCTTTATTTCGCATATAATTGGTATAGTGATTTCCTTTATTATTAACGATAAAAATTTCGAAAAGAAATCGGTTTTAAGATTTGCTTTGATATTTTCAAATGCAGGTTATATGGGAATACCTCTTGCAAATGCGATTTTCGGTGCAACCGGGGTTTTTTACGGGTCGGCATATGTAATCGTTTTTAATATTATTCAATGGACTTACGGCATTACAATTTACAATAAAGACGAAAAAAGTCGCCTAAAAGTAATTTTCAACCCGGGTACAATTGCAGTTTTAATAGGGTTGCCCTTATTCTTGCTAAAAGTTCAATTGCCTGACCTATTAGCAACTCCCCTCGGTTCAATTTCAGAACTTAACACTCCTCTTGCAATGTTAATTTTAGGATACTATTTTGCTTGTTCAAATTTTAAAACAGGTATTTTAAACAAAAAAATGTGGGCAGTAATTTTTAGCAGAATGATAATTGTTCCTTTAATTACATTAGTTTTTTTTAAATACATATTTTGCATATCGGGTGTTCTTCTTTGTTGCTGCGTATTGCCCGCAAGTGCTCCCTCAGCTGTGAACACGATTATTCTGGCATCAAAATTTAAAGCAGATACCGATTTAGGCTTAAAACTGGTTACCCTTACAACTATTATTTCAATAGTCACAATGCCTTTGATTTTGGCATTAGCAAAGATGTAAAACTCTTTAATATAAGGAGAAAAAATATGCTGTTAATAATTATAACTTGCGTGTTTTTCTTAATTATGGCACTTTGTGCTATGATCATAGCTTGCCGTTTTCATAAATTCATATTTGTGCAAAAAGTGTCAGAAAAAAGCAAATGGCTTTCTTTACTTATATCTTTAACCCCAATTGCAATTATATTTTTATTCTTATTTATAAATATTTATACTGTGTTTGTTGTACTCGTGCATTTAGCAGTTATTTGGCTTGTTTGCGATTTTGTCGCTTTTATAGTTAAAAGAATAAGAAAAAATGATTTTAAAAGGTATTATTCAGGTGCAATTGCAATTATTTTTACTGTTTTCTATTTAAGTTACGGTTGGTTTTGTGCTCATCATATTTACAAAACCGATTATACCATTTACACTTCAAAAAACTTAGGTAAAGTAAATATAAGAGTGGTTGAAATTGCCGATGCACATTTAGGCATAACTTTAAGCGGTAAAAGTTTTTCAGAAGAAATTAAAGAAATTCAAAGAGTTCAGCCTGATATTGTAGTAATTGCGGGAGATTTTGTTGATAATGCTACACAAAAAGCAGTTTTGATAAAAGCCTGCAAAGCATTAGGTGAATTAAAAAC
>CACYEQ010000109.1 GCA_902773485.1 Oscillospiraceae bacterium | reverse complement strand
GGACTAAAAACTACCGCAAGAGCGGAGGAATTGACTTTGCAACAATTCGCTGCCCTTTCGGATATATTGGAGAAAAACAATGGCTGAATATATGGATTATAATGAATATAATTACGATTTTAAGTCAAAAAAAGAGAAAAGACACGCTAATATAAGACTTGTTATCGCAATAGTATTTTTAATTTCGGTTGTGGTTTTTGTAATAGTCAGACTGCCTGACAATGTAAGAACATCTTACGGACCTATATATTCAAAAACACACAGCGTAGGCGAAAAAAAATCCACTCAACGCAATGAATTTTATGAGTTTAATAAAACTTACAAAGATAACTCTATAATAAATTTTGATAATTATTTTAAACAAAAGTATTCACAAATATATTCTCTTGTAAAAACAAAAAAGCTCGAACTTACAAAAGATAAAGTTTATTCTTATGATCAAGGTAATTATTTTGTAATTGCCAAACCTTATGAGGTAAGCCGTGATAAGGATTCAAACGGAAATTATTACGATAATGACAAAGAGTATATTATAGGTATAACCGGTGTTGATTTTTTTATTTTTAAATATGATACCGATAACTGTTTTACCGTTTATATGCCTGAAAGATTTTCGATTTATTTACATTCCGGCAACAGCGATTTAGTGCCTTATATTCAAAAAACTTATGTCAAAAGCAGTAGTTTCAAACTTAATTTCTATTCACTTTCGGTTGCTGTTTCTTCAAAAAACGAGTTTGATGACATCAATACCACTCTGTCTTTAAAAGAGGGCATTAATAAATCCGAATATAACGACAACTTTTTTTCAAAAAAATCGTTCATAAAATCAAAAGCAAATCAAAACTTAGTCGGCACGAGTGAAACTGTTGCAGGCGGTACACGGGGCGATAAATTTATTCAGAAAAAATTCGACCTTTCAACGCCGGTAAAATACAGTCAAGTCGGCGTTGAATTTGACGATACTTTCTATGCAAAATTTGAAAGTTTAAAAATAAATAATAATGATAAATGGACTTATAAAATAAAGGTTAATTAGAGGAAAAATTATGCCGCATTTTTTTGAAAAAGTCGAGGGTAACGAAGTTTTAATTAAGGGTGAAAATGCAAATCACATAAAAAATTCCCTTAGAATGAAACTGAGCGAAAAAATAACCCTTTGCGACAAAGGTTTAAACTACGAATGTGAAATAAAAGAAATATGTGCCGACGGGGTAAAAGTTGCTGTTTTAGATGTTTTGCCTAATATAAGCGAGCCTGATGTGCAAATAACGCTTTATCAATGTCTGCCGAAAGGCGAGAAATTTGAATTTGTAATTCAAAAAGCGGTTGAACTCGGCGTTTCAAAAATTGTTCCTGTGTTATCATCTCGTTGCGTTTCCCGTCCTGATGAAAAGAAAGCCAAAAAGAAAAACGAGCGTTACAATAAAATTGCTCTTTCCGCTTGCGAGCAATCGGGCAGAGGCAAAAAAATAGAAATTGCAAATCAAATTGATTTTAAAACAGCGGTAGAAAATGCTAAACTTTCAGAACTTGTAATTTTGTTTTATGAGGGTGGCGGAGATTCTTTAAAACAAATTGTGAAAGAGCAAAAAAATATAGCGATTTTTATCGGCCCCGAAGGCGGATTTTCGCAAGAAGAAGTTGAAATTTTAGAAAAATCGGGGGCTAAAACCGCAACGCTCGGCAAACGCATTTTGCGAACCGAAACCGCACCGCTTGCAGCCCTCACCGCAATAATGTTACTTACTGATAATATGTAGATATATCAAACAAAAAAGCGAGGAACACCCTCGCTTTTTGAATTTTTAATTTAATTTAAAACCTCATCAATTTCTCTTTTTAGTTTTGCAATCGGCAAACCCATAACGGTAAAATAATCACCATCAATTTGTTTAACAAGAAGTGAACCTTTGCCTTGTATTCCGTATGCGCCCGCCTTATCCATAGACTCGCCTGTTTTAACATACTCTGTTATCTCCTCACTTGATAATGGGTAAAAATCAACCTCTGTGCTTTGCGAAAACGAGTGTATTTCACCGTTAAAACACAAGCAACAGCCTGTAACTACAGTATGCTTTTTACCCGAAAGTTTTTCAAGCATTCTTTTAGCCTCATCTTCATCTTTCGGCTTGCCAAAAATCTCATCATCAACTATAACCACGGTATCTGCCCCGATTACAAGACTATCACGATATTTTTTTGCAACATCTTTCGCCTTTAAAATCGCTAAAT
>CACYEQ010000108.1 GCA_902773485.1 Oscillospiraceae bacterium | reverse complement strand
CTACAAATAATGTAACAGTTGAAAATTGCAATTTTAAGAATGTTGAAAAAGGCATAGGAACTCATACCGGAATAGCAGGTCATTATTTCAACAATATTAATATAAAAAATAATACTTTTGAAAATATTTTTGGCTATGCAATAAGATCGGTAAATTACACTAACAGTACATTCAGCGGAAATATAATAAAGAATTCTGGTTGCGGGATACTGATGAGCAATATAAGTTCTTCTGCTCAAACTAATTTTTTCGCACCTTTAAACGAAACTGATAAAATTATTCCGGAAGTAAACAATAAAATAACTGACAACACCATTGAAATTGTTGATAAAGGATATGTAACAATGCCTTACGGCATTAATATTTACGGCAAAACAGTTGAAAATTCAATAGACAGAGACGGAAACGCTTACAGCGGAGATTTCAGAGTTTCAAAAACAAACGTATCAAACAATAAAATAACTTCGACAATTTCAAAAAGCGGATACTACGGAATTAAAATTTGCGGTTGTTTCGGCAACACTTGTTCAACATCTTCAAACTTTATTGTTAAAAGCAATAGTATTGTTACAAATTGTAATAAATCAACCTTAGGCAACTCATACGGTGTAAAAATTGATGACAGCGATAATATTTTAGTTTTCAACAACACAATTAACGATAACATAACAAAAGTTAATAATTTGAATTACGGTATTTATTCCTCTAACAGTTCAAATACTTATATTTCTTCTAATAGTATTAACAGCACTATAAGTGGTGCAATAAAACTAAATAACGAAAAAAATGCAAAAATTATAAGCAATAAAATTAACGCTTCTTCAACTTCTAACGGCGTTTATGCGGTGGGGGGTTCAATCATAGATGAAATTTCAAATAATACAATAAAAACTGTGTCAAACGGCGTTTACATTAATGAAAAATCAAGTGCATCTTCAATTTCCGCAAACAACATAAGCAATTGTGCAAACGGAATACGACTTGCAGGTGAGACAAAAGCGAATTTGATTGATAAAAACACAATATCAAATTCATCAAGATACGGAATTTTCGCAACAGGTTCTTCAAACACAACAACAATTTCAAACAACAAAATAAAAACAACTGCGGCAACCGGAATAATAGTAACCGAAAATGCTTATGCAAAAAGTATTAAAGCAAACTCTGTAAGCAACGCTTCAACAAACGGTATTTACATTACTATGACTGCAAAATCAGGTTCAATTGATTCAAACAAGATTTCAAAAACAAAATACTATGCTATAATTGTAAATAATTCCGCTGTTGCAAAATCAGTTATAAGTAACACGATTTCAGGCACAAATTCTAGCAGTATATTTGTTACTGATAATGCGAATGTAACTAAAATAACTGATAATACTGTAAATAAGCCCACAAAAAACGGTATCTATATAACCTCAACCGCAAAAGTAACTTATATTGACAGAAATGTAATTACAAGCCCTAAACTTTACGGCATTTTAATTAATCGCTCAACTTCGATAAAATCAATTTCAAGCAACAACATTTCAAATTCTTCTGCCAGCAATATTTTAATAACGGATTACGCGGCTGTTACAAAAATTAATTCTAATACTTTAAATAATTCAAATACAAACGGTATTTTTGTTTCTTTAAAAAGTAAAGTAGATAGTATTAATTCAAATAAAATAATTAATCCAAAAAACTACGGCGTTCTTATTAACGGATATGCAAAAGTAAATTCTGTATCAAAAAACGATATTTCAAAAACTGCTTTTAGCGGTATATGTATTGGTGAAAATGCAACTTTAAAAACAATTAATTTAAATATTATTTACAACACCAAAAGTAATGCTGTTTTGCTGAAAGGAAATGCAAAAACCGAAAAAATTAACGATAATTACATTTATAATTTAAAGTATACCGCTGTATATTTAAGCGATTATTCAAAATCAAAAGAAATAAACAATAATACTATTGATTTAGTTTCACAATCGGCAAATGCTATTGAAGTTGATTCTTTGTCATCTGCCGAAAAAATTAACTGCAACAGAATCAACTTGAAAAAAAAATTGCAAAGCAACAAAATTTCAACTGTATGTAAAAACGGCATATTGATAAACAGTGCAGTTTGTAAAATTATAGAAATGAATAAAAACTCAATTCACAATTGCAAAAAATCAGGAATATACATTTTAAATTCAAAAAGCAAGGCCGAGGTTAATAAAAATACACTTAAAAAATGCTTAAACGGAATAAAATACACAAAAGTAAAATCCACAAAAAATAATAAATTCAAGTCAATTAAGCGTAGTTTAAGATTAATTAAAATAGCAAATAATTAAAGTAAACACAAAAAACCGCTGTTTTATAGGCGGTTTTTTGTTAACTTACAACAATTTTATAAAAAAGCACAAAAATTGTTGCATAATTATTCGTTTTATGCTATAATATATGCAAATAATATGCATAAAATTCATTAAGAGGATTGTTTTATGAAAAAAATATTCATTGACGGAAGCGCAGGCACAACGGGGCTTCGTATTTTTGACAGACTTGAAAAAAGAGAGAATATTGAACTTATTACTTTATCGGAAGAAAACAGAAAAGACGCAAAATGTCGAAAAGAAGCTTTAAACCAAGCAGATGTTACTTTTTTATGCTTGCCTGATGAGGCAGCGAGAGAAGCGGTTAAAATGATAGAAAATGATAATACAGTTGTTATTGATACTTCGACCGCTCACAGAACAAATTATGATTTTGCTTACGGTTTTCCTGAATTATCAACAGAACACGAGCAAAAAATTATTAATTCTAAAAGAATTGCGGTTCCGGGTTGTCATGCAAGCGGTTTTATTGCACTAGTTTACCCTTTAATTGAGGCGGGTATTATAGAAAAAGACGCTTTGCTTTCCTGCTTTTCACTTACTGGTTATTCAGGCGGCGGCAAAAAGATGATTGCTGAATATCAATCAGATGAAAAAGGCGAATTGCTTTATGCCCCAAGGCAATATGGAATTACACAACAACACAAGCATTTAAAGGAAATGAAAAATATTACAGGAATTCAAAATGCACCTGTATTCTCCCCTGTTGTAGATGATTTTTACAGCGGTATGCAGGTAAGCGT
>CACYEQ010000107.1 GCA_902773485.1 Oscillospiraceae bacterium | reverse complement strand
TATTGCTGACGAGGGAATAAATTGAAACGGGGAGTTTAGTATGAATGCTATGTATGATATGATTTTTAAAAGAAAATCTTTTCATCTGTTTCGCAATGTCGGAACGGACTCTATTTCTGATGATGAACTGACAGAAATTAAAAACACTTTTCAGAGTTTTACGCCTCTTTTTCCGCAAATTAAAACAGCAATTTGCATTGTTAAAAGCAAAGAAACCAACTGTAAAAGGGGTGGAGAATACTGCATTTTGCTTTACAGCGAAAAGAAAGACGGCTATTTGCAAAATATCGGTTATTTGGGGGAACAATTAGATTTATACCTTGTTTCTAAAAATATCGGTACATTATGGTTCGGAATAGGAAAAACATACGAAAAGTCATTTGAAAATTTAGACTTTGTTATTATGATAACTATTAAAAAAATTACCGATGAATCAAAGTTTAGAAAAGATATGTTTAAAAGCAAGCGAAAACCTGTTGATGAAATTTGGGAGGGTAACCAAATAGAGGGCGTTACAGATATAGTTCGGTTTGCGCCAAGTGCTTGTAACTCTCAACCTTGGTTTGTGAAAAATGAAGATAAAATTTCGGTTTTTAGATATAAAAAAAGCGGAAAAAGAGGTATTATGCCTGTTGATAAAGTATCTTTTTATAATAGAATTGATATAGGCATTTTCATGTGCTTTTTAGATATTTGCCTATTACATGAAGGTATAGAGTTTAAAAGAGAACTTTTTTATGATAACGGTGGCGATGACGAATTGATTTTAAATGCCGTTTACAAATTGTAAAGGTTGAAGACTTTTTTATATAAAAAACGCTATAATTAGCATTTGCGGTGAAAGGATTTAAATATGGCATCAAATAAAGAATACTTATATTTCGTTTTAGAGCAACTCTCAAAAATTGAAGATATATCTTATAGAGCAATGATGGGTGAATATATTTTATATTTTAAAGGCAAGGTTTTTGGCGGAATTTATGATAACCGCTTTCTCGTGAAACCGACAAAAACCGCCAATGCAATGATGCCAAACGCAGATAAGCAACTTCCATACGAAGGTGCAAAGGAAATGCTGCTCGTTGATGACGTGGACAATAAGGAGTTCCTGAGAGAACTGCTTGATGCTATGTATCCGGAGCTGCCTGCACTGAAGAAAAGAAAACAGGAGCGAAGCCATCAATGAAACTGAAGAATGTATTGATAGTTGTAAAAGATATTGAAAAAGCCAGACAGTTCTACCATGACCTGTTTGGTCTTGAGCTGATCCTCGATAATGATGGAAATATGATTCTGACAGAAGGCCTTGTACTGCAGGAGGAGAAGTACTGGACAGAGTTTCTCGGCAGGGAGATCATCCCGGAGAACAATTCCAGCGAGCTCTATTTTGAAGAATCCGACATCGAAGGTTTCGTCGAGAAACTGGAACGCTGCTACCCTGAAGTTAAGTATGTGAACAGGCTCATGACACATAGTTGGGGGCAGAAAGTTATTCGTTTCTATGATCCGGACGGCAACCTTATCGAAGTGGGAACACCTGTTTAGCATGGCAAATACTATCACCGGCATCCGGATTCTCTGCAGTATCGCTTTGTTGTTCTTTCCAGCGTTTTCACCGGCATTCTATGCTCTGTACGTTGTAGCCGGGGTAAGCGATATGATAGACGGGACAGTAGCGAGGAAGACGGGAACCGTCAGTGATTTTGGATCGAAGCTGGATACAGCGGCTGATTTTGTTCTGGTAGTCGTATGTCTGGTAAAGTTGATCCCGGTCATCCATGTACCGACTTGGCTTATCATCTGGATCATCGTAATTGCTGTGATCAAGGCGGTGAATCTGGTTTCTGGATATATCATGCGGAAAGAAATCGTTGTCCTGCACACGGCAATGAATAAGGTGACAGGTATATTGCTGTTTGTTTTTCCGCTGACATGTCCATTCATTGATCTGAAATACAGCGGAGCGGTCGTCAGTGCGATGGCAACATTTGCGGCAGTGCAGGAAGGGCATATTATTCGGACATGACGATGGGAAGAATGAAGAAAAATTCTGATTTGTGGAGATTGTTGATATGGGAAAAGAATTGTCGGAAATGACACCGGAAGAACTGTGGGATTTGTTTCCTATCTTCCTTGTTCAGCACAACGATAAGTGGCAGGAGTATTATAATGAAATAGAAATCATAATATGGGGTCTTTTGTCGGATTATCCTGTTGACAGAATCAGCCACATTGGTAGTACAGCTATAAAAGATATATGGGCGAAGAACATTATTGATGTGTTGATAGAGATTCCTGAAAGAGTTGATATGAACGAGGTTTCGAATATTTTGGCGCTAAATGGATTTATCACAATGTCTAGTGAAACAAAACGAATATCGC
Source organism: Oscillospiraceae bacterium (assembly GCA_902773485.1). Taxonomy (GTDB): domain Bacteria; phylum Bacillota; class Clostridia; order Oscillospirales; family Acutalibacteraceae; genus RUG11462. The sequence continues at coordinate 5,206 of CACYEQ010000107.1, read as the reverse complement.
TTAATAAGGGTTATACCAAAGAATGGTTTGCAGATAAGGTCTATCACATTCATCTTAGATTCACCGGAGATAATGATGAATTGTATTTTCGTGATTACCTGAATGAACATCCGGAAGTTGCCACGGAGTATGAGTCACTCAAACTTGATCTTTGGAAAAAGCATGAGCATAACAGAAACGCCTATACTGATGCAAAAACGGAGTTCGTTCAAAAATGGACAATAGAAGCCCACAGAATATACGGCGACAGATACCGATAAATTCGTGTTTGTAGATTTATTTAGTTGCGGTGCTGAAATTCAACGTGTATCAAGAGTGTTTTAGTAGCGGTGGTAAGGTTAAATAATAGACATATTGACATGTATCTATTTGTGTGGTATAATGTTAATATCTCGGAGGTGAGTATCATAGAATTTAGAGATGATGTGAAAAGGATTAAAGCACTTGCTGATGAAAATCGTCTTGCAATTATGCTTGCTTTGCAAAATGGAGAAAAATGCGGGTGTGTTCTGTTAGAGGAATTGAATATCACTCAGCCGACACTGTCTCATCATATGAAACTCCTCTGCGACAGTAATCTTGTAATCGGCCGAAAAGCAGGAAAATGGATGTACTATTCTATTTCTCGAAAAGGAGTATCTGCTTTTCGAGAAATGATTGAGAAATACGCACGATGCGACTGCGAAAGCGTAGGTAATGCTAAAAAAGCCTGTTGCTGTGAAACAGTAGATAAAGAATAAAAAAATGAATAGGCAGTCCATAACGGATTGCCTATATAAAGCACTAATACATTGATACATTTGAATGTTTCAAACTAATAGGGGGCATATTTATGTATAAGAGCAAAAAGGGAATCAATGCATTTCAGCGATATCTCTCTGTGTGGGTAATGCTGTGTATGGTTGTTGGCGTTTTTATAGGTCACTTTATTCCTGTAATTGCACCTACACTTGAAAAAATGCAGGTTTCGGGCATTTCTATTCCGATTGCAATTCTTATTTGGATAATGATTTATCCTATGATGATGAAGGTGGATTTTCAAAGCGTAAAGCAGATTGGAAAGAATCCAAAGGGCTTGTTTATCACTTGGGTAACTAACTGGCTTATTAAACCGTTCACAATGTATGCAATCTCATATCTGTTCCTTTTCGTATTATTCAAAAGCTTTATCACGCCTGAACTGTCAAAACAGTACCTTGCGGGTGCTGTTATTCTCGGAGCCGCTCCTTGCACAGCTATGGTGTTTGTTTGGAGTACGCTTACAAAAGGCAATCCGGCATACACAGTGGTACAGGTGGCAACGAATGACCTAATCATTCTTTTGGCTTTCGTACCTATTGTAAGGTTTTTGCTCGGAATATCGAATGTTACGGTGCCTTATAGCACATTATTTGTAAGTATCTTTTTATTTGTGGTAATTCCGCTTGCAGGAGGAATCATAACAAGGGCAACTATCATAAAACGAAAAGGAACAAATTACTTTGAGAACACTTTTATTCATAGGTTTGACAACGCAACTACAATTGGACTACTCTTGACTCTAATAATCATTTTTACCTCTCAGGCAGAGGTGATTATTTCAAATCCGCTTCATATCGTGCTGATTGCAGTTCCGCTGATTATTCAAACCTTTTTAATATTCTTTATTGCCTACGGAGCAAGCAAATTGCTGAAATTACCACACGAAATTGCTGCTCCTGCGGGAATGATAGGTGCATCTAATTTCTTTGAACTTGCCGTGGCTGTGGCGATTGCACTTTTCGGCACGACCAGTCATGCGGCGCTTGCAACTACTGTCGGCGTACTGACAGAAGTCCCGGTAATGCTGATGTTGGTTCGTATTGCAAATAAAACCAAGAGAGGATTTTAGTGATGTGGACATTTTTTCAAGACCAAATACTCGGAATGAAATGGCTGAATTCATTGATAAGAGCACTGCTGGGTGCAATCGGGCTTGATACGAGCAGTCGTATCGGAGGAAGTATAAATTTCTTTATTTATGATGTAATAAAAATTACGGTATTACTTTGTGTACTGATTTTCCTTATCTCATATATTCAGAGTTTTTTTCCTCCGGAACGGAGCAGAAAGATAATGGGCAGGTTTCACGGAATAGGAGCTAATATTATCGGTGCGCTGCTTGGCACAGTAACGCCGTTTTGCTCTTGTTCGTCCATTCCGATTTTTATGGGATTTACTAGTGCAGGGCTACCGCTTGGCGTAACTTTCTCTTTTTTAATTTCTTCGCCAATGGTTGACTTGGGTAGTCTTGTTCTTTTAGTCAGCATATTCGGTATAAAAATAGCCGTGGCGTATGTTGTGCTTGGTCTTGTAATAGCGGTTATCGGCGGTACGGTGATTGACAAGTTGCACATGGAAGACCAAATTGCAGATTTTATCAGAAAAAGCAACAGTAGGATAGATATCGAGGCGCCGAATCTAACAGTAAAAGACCGATTAGTTTATTCCAAAGACCAAGTTGTATCCACTTTTAAAAAGGTGTTTCCGTATATTCTTGTTGGTGTTGCTATTGGTGCGGTGATTCATAACTGGATACCACAAAGTTGGGTAGAAACCGTTCTTGGTAGCAAAAATCCATTTGGTGTGATACTTGCCACACTTGTTGGAGTACCAATGTATGCCGATATATTCGGCACGATTCCGATTGCAGAAGGCCTTTTGGCAAAAGGGGCGATGTTGGGCACAATACTTAGTTTTATGATGGCAGTTATAACGCTTAGCCTACCATCGCTTATTATGCTGAAAAAAGCAATCAAGCCTAAACTGTTAGCAACATTTATAGGTATCTGTACAGTAGGAATTGTTATTGTAGGATATGTCTTTAATTTATTTCAAAATTTATTAATATAAGGAGGATAAAAAATGAATATCAAAGTATTAGGCGGAGGTTGTAAAAGTTGCGAAACTCTCCTCAAAGCCACAAAGGAAGCGGTGGATAAAAAAGGCATTGAGGCAAAGGTTGAGTACATTACCGATATGCAAAAAATAATGGAATACGGTATTATGAGTATGCCTGCTCTTATTATTAATGAAAAAGTTGTTTCTGTCGGGAAAGTGCTGAGTGAAAAAGAAGTCGAGATGTTTTTATAATTAGCAAAAGCTTATCGATGCCTAATCAATTAATAAAATAAAACAGGGCAAAATTTTTGCTCTGTTTTATTCTGTAATTTATGTAAGCGGATATGTTTTGTCTTTTTGTTTTTTGCTTTGCTTGGCAGTTTTCAAAAGTGTTTCTTTTATAAGTCTTTATAAAAGTCGTATAATCATTGTAACCGCAGAGCACAACGTATATTCTAAGGGATCAACATATCCGTGCAATATTTTACCTGTAAAACTTTCAAATCTTTCCTAATGGTTGGCTTGTAAACCTAAAACTTTTTAGTTATAAACCTATATGAGATGTTTTGGTAAAATTATGGTTCATAGAATTTACAAATCATATTAACCATTAAGAACGGTCGCATTGAATAGGAGGCAGATGCAAGAGGCAATCAAGTGCTAATAAAAAATTTGGTAGCCACAGAACACTATGAATGTTAACAAGTCTAGTTTTTGTATTTACTGTATTAAAAAACCACGGTGCAAAATGCATCGTGATTCTTTTAAAAACTATTTATATACTTTCAACTGAGAAGGTGAAATCTTTTAACAATTCTTCTGCTTCTTCAGAATCAGAATCAATAAAGCAACAATATCCGTCTATATTTCTGGTTTTATAATTATTATTACTTATTGAAGTTTTTGACAAAGTGTAACCAACTTTATATTCTTTATAACTAAATTCGCAACAAACTATGCCGTTTATTCTTTTAATAACACCGCTTGAAATCTGGCTGTTTGTATATACATGGTGATCTAAAAGCATTGGAATTTCGCTTTTTTCAAAAGTTAATCTAAAAGTATTTTCTTCATCATCGTAATAAACTGTGTTATCATCGGCAACTTTCAATTTTGAAGCAAACTTTTTTAATTCGCTTATTGAATAGAAAGAAAAACTACTTTTTTTGGGGCTTGACGATAAATAATTGTTTGAGTCGTCAACTTTTTTATAACTCTCTTCGGAGGGTTCGGTTATACTTGTTGAATCATTATTCTTTTTATCAGTTTTTTTGTTTTTTGGATTTTTATTTTTGTTGTTTTTAATACTAGCTTTTGTAGTAACTGCAATACTATTGTTTTTCTTTTTTTTCTTGGATTCCTGTTTTTGACTGCTAGAAAAATTTTTTCTCGTTCCCTGCACAATATCAACTTTATCTGAATTTTCAGTGTTTAAGGCAGCAAAAGACGATATTGCAATTATTGCAACACAGGCAACAGCCGGCAAAACTCTTTTCATAAACATTTGTGAGTTTAAGGATTTTATTTTATCATCAGAGGAAACAGAGGTTTTTAAAATATTGTTTCTTACTTTTTCAAAATCGGGCAATTCATCTTTTAATACTTCTTTAAAAAACTCTTTATCATTCACTTCTAGCACCTTCTTTCACTTTAAAGTTTTTTCTTATTTCATTTATTGTTCTGTAAATCTTGTTTTTTACTGTCGATTGATTAATACTAAGAAGTTCGGCAATTTCTGGAATTTGCTTATCAAGCGAATAGAAAAGATGAAAAATTTTTCTTGTCAGCAAATCTTTTTCTTTCAAAAAATTCGCAACTTCGCTAATTTGTTCTTTTCCTAAGAATTCATCTTCTAGCGAATAGTCCATTGCAATACTGTCAGTTAAATCAACTTCTTCATCGTTAATATCAGTTTGAATATTTGAAATTTGAATTTTTAATCGTTCTTTTGCAGAATAATAATGATATAGTTTTTGTTTTGCAATTTTTCTTGTAAACGCTTCGGCGTTTTCTATGTAATTTGGACCTTTTTTATTTATAGTTGAATAAATTTCAGTGTAAGTTTCTTGAAAAATATCGTTTACATCGTTTAAATTGCAACATTTTGCGGTTATGAATGCCAAAGTAGATTGGTTTGTATTATTGTAAATCTCATTAAAAACCTCCTCTAATACATTCTTTCCCATTAAATTTTCTCCTTCCTACTTATATAGTGTAAAAGACTTTTTTAAAAGTTTCAATTTTTTTTAAAATCATTTTCATATTATATCACAATATTTTTAAAACTTCAATAAAGTCATTGACTTTTTATTTATTATACTTTAAAATATAGTTAAAGCGAGTAAAT
>CACYEQ010000106.1 GCA_902773485.1 Oscillospiraceae bacterium | reverse complement strand
TACCCACCGCCGTAACCTAAACGGTTTAAATCTTTATCGACCGCTAATGCAGGAATAATGCAAATTGATCTCTCAAAATTTTCAAATATTTTATTGTTTTCATTGGGTTCAAGTATTCCGAATTTACCTGTTTTTAAATCATTTAGAGATGAAATAAAATAAAATTTCATACTATGGTTATCAAAACATTTTGGAACTGCTACTTTTTTACCTATTTTCAAAGAATATTCAATCAATTTTTTGGTATCAATTTCATAATCTGTTGAAACATAACAGAGCAAAATTTCAGAGTCTTTATAAACCCTTGAAGCGATAATTTTTTTTAAAATAGTTTCATCTTTCTCCGCTTTTTCTTCTTTTTCAAGACTGTTTCTGAAATTTTTAGCCTTTATTCTAAATTTGTTTTTTAATTCTTGCATTGAATTGATTTTTTAACCTGTTCAGTTTTTTCTTTACCTACTATTTTTTCGGCGATTTCAGCGGCAAAATCAATTGTAACACCTGCACCTTTTGCAGTTATAATATTGCCGTCAATTTCAACTGAATTTCCTGTATATTCCGCTTTGCCTAACTTTTCTTCAAACCCTGGAAAACAGGTGGCTTTTTTGCCGTCAAGCCAGCCTTTTTCACCGAGAATTGAAGGTGCGGCACATATAGCGGCAATGGTTTTTCCGTTTTCATTTGCAAATTTTAACATATCCTGCACTAAATCCGATTTTTGCAAATTGAGTGTTCCGGGCATTCCGCCGGGTAAAACAACCGCTTGTACATCATCGCTTTTTTCAAGCATTAAATCAATGGTATCTGCTAATACAGTAATGTTATGTGCGCCAGTAACATCCTGCGAGCCTACGCCTGCGGTAACTACTTCAATATCGCATCGGCGAAGAAAATCAACCGTTGCAAGAGCCTCGATTTCCTCAAATCCCTGTGCTAAATATACATATACCAACTATAACACCTCATTTATATAGTTTTCAATTATTCCTGCAATGTTTTCTCTTTTAAGAGGTTTATCATCCTCATAGCTTTTTATAACTTTCCAACCGAGTTTCTCAGCAGAATATAACGCTGCTTTTCTACATTTTTGAAGATAAACAGTATCTTTTTCGTGAATATCTTTTTTGTTCTCATCGCCCTCATAACGTGAACTCATAAGTTTTTGAGAAATTTTTGGGTCCATATCAAGAAAAATAACCAAATCCGGTTTAGGGATTTTTAGTTGATTAAATTCATAATTATATAACCACTCAACATAAGAATCCCATTCGTTTTCAGGCAATTTTGAGCATTGGTGAACACAATTTGATGTAGTATATCTGTCAGCCAAAATCACATAGTCATTATTATATTCTTGTTTCCAATGACGTTTGAAATTTGCATATCGGTCAACCGCATAAAACGATGATGCGGCAAAAGCGTTTACATCATCAGGCTTGTCGCCGAAATCACCGTTTAAATACATTCTAACAAGCGTGCTGGAAGGATCCTCATAATCAGGCAATTTTATTTGTTTATAATTAATGCCTCTTTTCTCTAACCACTCTTTTATGAATTCAATTTGAGTAGACTTTCCGCTGCCGTCAAGTCCTTCAATAACAATCAATTTTCCCATTTCTTTACCTTACATATTAATAAACTTTTCTCTTACTTCAACCATTTTACCGCAACTCATTTTTCCCTCAGGGCATTTTCCGAAAACACAAGGCGGTCCCGATTTTTTGAACAAATTCGGTGCAACTTGCTTTACAAGTTTCAACATCTCGCAGGCAAGTTCTTTAATCTCCCACTGCGCGCGGTTACAGCAACGGTGTCTGAAAAAGTTCTGTAAACTTCTTGCATTAAATGTTGCGACCATTTTTGTGTCACAAGCGTTAGGTAAAACAAATCTTGCATCTTCTATTGCCTTTTTTTGTGCTTTTCTTTTTGCTAGCGTTTCATCTAATCCAGCCGAAATGAAATCTTTAAAATATTTTTCGCTCAATATTTCGGAAATTTTTAAATAATCTTCATGTGATTTTGCCATACTATTTAAAAATATTTCTTTTGCTTTTGGTTCTTTTTCAATTTCAGGTGGCAATATATATTCAAAATTCTTCTCTGCTACATAACGCTGGCTTTGAACTGAATAAGAGGCTATTCTGTGTCTTGTTATTTGTGCTAACAATGCTCTCGAAACACCCTCGATAGCAAAGGTAAAAGAGGCGTGCTCAATAGGGCTTTCGTGACCTAT
>CACYEQ010000105.1 GCA_902773485.1 Oscillospiraceae bacterium | reverse complement strand
CTGACCTCTGAAAAGCATTTGAAGTTTTGTGTTAGGCATATGCTTTTTGAGAATACGAAGTCTCTCCCACGGGTCTTCGTTTAAAAACCTCATACAAGAATCGAATGTCGCACCGCCCCAGCATTCCAGCGACCAGTATCCGATATTGTCTAACTGTTCCAGAGCAGGTATCATATCTTCAATTCGCATTCTTGTAGCTGCCTGCGACTGGTGTGCATCACGAAGAATTGTATCAGTAATTTTAAGCGGATTTTTAGCCATAGTTAAAATTCCTCCTTAACCGAAAATTGAAATTAACACGCCTGCTGCGATTGCAGAGCCGATAACTCCTGCAACATTCGGTCCCATAGCGTGCATCAAAAGGAAGTTTTTAGGATTCTCTTTTTGACCGACGGTTTGCGAAACACGTGCAGCCATAGGAACTGCGGAAACACCTGCCGAACCGATAAGCGGATTAATTTTATTTTTAAGGAACAAGTTCATAAATTTAGCGAGTAATACACCGCCTGCTGTACCGAGTCCGAATGCAACAACGCCCATTGCGAGAATTTCAAGCGTTTGAACATTCAAGAATGCTTTTGCGGTAGCAGTTGCGCCGACAGTTACGCCGAGGAATATTGTAACAATATTCATAAGTTCGTTTTGAACAGTCTTCGAAAGACGCTCTGTAACGCCCGACTCTTTAAACAAGTTACCTAGCATAAGCGAACCTACAAGTGGAGCCGCCGACGGAACGAGCAATGCTACAAAAACTGTAATAACAATCGGGAAAATGATTTTCTCGGTTTTTGAAACCGAACGAAGTGGTTTCATAACAATCTGCCGTTCTTTTTTGGTTGTAAGCAACTTCATAATAGGAGGCTGAATTACAGGTACGAGCGCCATATAAGAATAAGCTGCAACAGCGATAGGGCCTAATAACTCAGGTGCAAGTTTTGAAGTTACAAAAATTGCGGTAGGACCGTCCGCACCGCCGATAATACCTGTTGAGCCTGCCTGTGCTCCTGTAAAGCCCATTAAAGTACAACCGATAAATGTTACGAAAATACCGATTTGAGCGGCTGCACCCAAAAGCAATGATTTTGGGTTTGCGATAAGCGGTTCAAAGTCAGTCATTGCACCTACGCCGAAGAAAATAAGGCAAGGATAAATGCCCAGTTTAACGCCTAAATAAAGATAATCAAGCAAACCGGCCGAAACAACGCTTGCATTATTTGCAACAACTGTTGAACCTAAATAAAGCATACCGTTAGAAATGTGCGAGCCGGCAAGGTCAACCGCAATGCTTGCATTTTCAGCAATAGTTTTGCCTGCGGCGTCGACAATTGCACCTGCGCTGTTTATAAACGCATTTGCTGTTATGCTGACATCGGTAATATGACCTATAATTGTACCGCCTACCAAAACATCGCCCGACTGCAAAACGCTTAATTTATTTCCTGCCATTTGGAATAATTCTTTTGAAATATCGCCCGTGTGAATAACAGTCGCTCCGCCAAATAAATCCCAATGAACATGACCACCTGCAAAAAGTTCCGAATGGAACATTTCTGCACCAGGTAAATTTGTAAGTAACATACCGAAAGCAATAGGTAACAAAAGTAATGGTTCAAACTTTTTTACAATGGCTAAAAACAAAAGAACAAATGCAATTAATAGCATTACAAGAGTTGTCCAGTTGTTTGCTAAAAAAACAAAGCCGGTGTGAGAAAAGAATTCTTTAATAGCATCCATATAAAATAATCTCCTTCTTTGAAAAAATTAATAAAACAAGATTATCTTATTGTACAGAGCAAATAACTGCACCTGATTCAACAGAAGCGCCGTTTGATACTGCAAGACCTGTAACTGTGCCGTCGCAAGGAGCAAGTATTTCGTTTTCCATTTTCATTGCTTCCAAAATAACTAAAACTTCGCCTGCTTTAACTTGCTGACCCTCTTTAACTTTTACATCAAGAATTGTGCCTGGCATAGGAGCCTCAACCTTTTCACCACCTGCGGGAGCAGAAACTGGTGCTGCTTGTGCAGCAACAGGTGTAGCAGGAGTAGATTTAACTTCGGAAGCGTCGATTTCTTCAACCGAAATCTGATAAGCGGTTCCGTTTACAACAACTTTATAGTTTTTCATAAAAATTTACCTCTATTCTTATAATTTTTTAATTGATTTTATTCTTATTGCGGAAACATCAGTTCCCATTTCTTCGGCAATTGCTGCTGAAACAGCCGCAACAAACTCCTGTTTGTTTTCAATAACCGCTTCTTGTGCAACAGCAACTTCGACCGGCGTTTTTTCATTGGATTTATTAACCTTTGAAAATGCTTTGAAAATTGCTGACATAACTATACAAAGCAAAACTATACAAACAAGTCCGAAAAAAACGATTCCGATACCCATAAGAGTAACATACAAAGTGTTTGAGCCGTTTTGCACCGCACCCGGGTCAAAACCTTTAATACCGGCTAAATTAAGCATTAAAAAATTACCTCCTTAGTTTGATAAATATGCCTAAGAAAATCAAGGAATTTTATAAAAATTCCAAATTTCCCCTTATACAATATTTATAGTAATTATACAACTTTTTTCACAAAAAAATCAACTGTTTTTTTACAAGTTTGGCAAAATTCATATTATTTGACAAAAAAATAACAGATAAAATTATTATTAGTATATTTTGCACAAATAAAAATTATATTTTTCTGGACATTTTAGAGTTTATGTGTTATTATAGTATTATAAATAATAAAGGGAAAAACTTATGAGTGACAGTTATACCGATTTTTCTTATGTTTATGACAAGTTAATTGATGTAGATTACAAGGCACTATGCAAAAGATTTTTTGAAATTTGCCGAAAATATTTACATAAGCCTAAATTGGTTTTAGACGCGGCTTGCGGAACAGGAAATTTTACCAAGCAACTTATTGAAAAAGGGCTTGATGTTATCGGGGTTGATTGTTCTGAAAATATGCTCTGTGTTGCGAGAGAAAAACTCCCAAACGACTGTACTTTAATTTGTCAACCGTTGCAAGAACTAGACCTTTACGGTACTGTTGATACGATTTTTTGTACGCTTGATTCGCTTAATCACATAACCGATTTTGACGAATTAAAAAAAGCAATCGGCAGAATGGCTCTGTTTTTAGAACCGGGTGGATTAATGTTTTTTGATGTTAATACTGTTTATAAGCATAAAAAAATTCTCTCAAACAATACATTTATTGAGGAAAAAGATAATATATATATGGTGTGGCAAAATTCACTTTATGAAAACACCGTAAATATAAATATTGACTTTTTTGTTAATAAAGGAGATGAAAAATATTTAAGAATCTGCGAGAATTTTGATGAAAGGGCTTACACCGAAAAAGAAATTGAGCAGGTTTTAAAATTGTTTGATCTTTGTATTCTCGAAAAGCAAGATTTTTTTGAGAACAAACCGCCAAATGAAAGTTCAGAAAAAATAATTTATGTAGTTAAAAAAGGTGATTAGAATGAAAAAAAATGTTTTATCAATTATTTGCGTTTCAATTTTGTGTTTAAGTATGTTTTCGGCTTGCGAACTGTTTTCTAATAAGAACAGCAATAATAATACTAATAACATTGCTACAACCATATTTGGGGAGGATAATAAAACAACCTCTAATTCCGCAACATCTGTTTCAAAAACAAAAAAAACAGTTGTAAAGTATGTTATTGTTGACGGCACTACTGTAACAGATAAAAACGGTAATACTGTCACAGTAAAAACTAGGAATAATGAAGTTACTGCAACCACAACCACAAAAACAAAAATTAAAACAAAAATTAAAACAACTGCAAAACAAACAACAAAGAAAACTACAAAAACAACTAAAAAAGAAACTACAAAGCAAAATAAAAAAACAAGTTCAAAATACACACTTGAAACCGCTGAGAACGGAGATATTTGGTCGCCTATGTATTGATAAATCGGATTAAAATGCCGAGTCGCAATTTTTTTTGAAAAAAATTCAAAAAAACTCTTGACAAATTGGTGAGATTGTGGTAATATATCAAAGTCGCTTGACAAGAGAGCAAATAAGCGGCAGGCATAAGATGGGAGCATAGCTCAGCTGGGAGAGCATCTGCCTTACAAGCAGAGGGTCACAGGTTCGAGCCCTG
>CACYEQ010000104.1 GCA_902773485.1 Oscillospiraceae bacterium | reverse complement strand
CCCGCACCAGACTTCTTGGGGTGTGACTACCCGTTTAATAGGTGCAATTATTATGACTCACGGCGATAATAACGGTCTTGTTCTGCCGCCTGCGGTAGCACCTGTGCAGGTTGTTGTTGTTCCTATTGCACAGCATAAAGAGGGCGTTTTGGATAAAGCAAATGAAATTTGCAAAAAAATTGAAGAGTTTGGATTCCGAGTTAAAATTGACGACAGCGAGAATTCGCCCGGCTGGAAATTTGCTGAATATGAAATGAAAGGTGTTCCTGTTCGTCTTGAAATAGGTCCAAGGGATATTGTGAATAACGCTTGCGTTTTAGTTACCCGTCATAACGGAGAAAAAGAAATAGTAAGTCTTGATGATTTAGATGAAAAGATTGATGAAAAGTTAAAATCGGTTCACGACGGCATTTATAAAAAAGCACTTGAAAACCGTGAAAACAGAACATATTTCTGCACTAATATGGATGAGATTAAAGAAATTTTGGAGAAAAACGGCGACGGTTTTGTAAAAGCAATGTGGTGCGGAAGCGAAGAATGTGAAGAAAAGGTAAAAGAGATTACCGGCGTAGGTTCAAGATGTATTCCTTTTACAGATGAAAAGATTTCCGATAAATGTGTTTGTTGCGGCAAACCCGCCAAAAAACTGGTTTATTGGGGAAAGGCTTATTAAAAGGTAAGATATTATGAAAAATTACAGGATTATTTCGGCGGTTTTGTTGCTCATTTTCGCATTTAGCGTGTTTTCATTTGTACTTGCTTCGGCATTGAACGAAGAAGAGGGAGAAGAGCAGATTGTTACAGAGGATGTTACTACTGATGTGCCCACTACTAAAAAAACCACTATAAAAACAACTACTAAAAAAACTACAACTACAAAACAAACAACTAAGGGAACTCGTAAAGACCCTTATACTACTGTGAAAACCGTTACTGTTGCAACTCAGGCGCCTACTACCGCTACCGCTTCGGCAGCAGCAGTTGTTACTTCTTCGGCAACCCAGGCTGTAACTGAGGCTTTTACAACTGAGGATGTTGAAGAAACCACTACCGAAGAAGTTACCGAGGCTACAACAGTTGCAAAAATGGTATCAGATTACGGTAAAAAATACCGACCGCTTAAATGGTTATCGTTAATTGTAGCAGTTGGTTGTGTAATTGCTTTGATTGTTGTAAATTTAAGATACAGAAAAAAGTACGGCAAAAAAGTCGGCAATTCGAGAGTAAGAAGACAGACATACCCGAACAATAATCAGTTTAGGGCTAATGCAAAAAGTCAGGCAAGACCCGAAAATGTTCAAAGACAGGCTCCATCTCGTAAGCAAAAACCTAAGTTAGATACTTCTGCGAGATTTGACCGTCCTGAACCGCAAAAAACGAGAGATGAAAACCTTGATAAAACGGCGATTGTTGATATTTCTTCATTTAAAAACAAAAACAAACAACAACCCGAAAAACCCAAGAATGATGACGATGATTTATACATCTAAATAATTAAAAGGCAACCTAAAAGGTTGCCTTTTTGTTGTTGCTTTCAGTTGCAAAAATGATTTTGTAACAATGATTTCAAGCGTGCTTTGTTTTTAAAGTTGCTATAATAAGCTCGGGGCGGTTGTTTATTCTGAAAGGAAAAAAGCTGTTGCCTATTCCTCTGCTTACTATCATTTTACTGCCGTCTTTTTGGTAAACTCCGCTTGAATATTTCGGAAAAAATCCTTGTGCAGGGGCAATAACTCCGCCTAAAAACGGAATTCTTATCTGGCCACCGTGTGCGTGACCGGTAAATGCCAAATCAATTTCTTCTTGTGCATAAATATCAAATAATTCAGGGCGGTGCGAGAGCAAAACGGTAAAATTTTGTTTATCAAAACTTGCTTTTTCAATTGCCGTTTTAACAGTTTTTTCCTCATCGGTTTTTGGTTTGTTAATAGTCGGGTCGTCAATGCCGACTATATTAATTTTTTCTCTGTTTTTGAAAATTATTTCAGTCTGATTATATAAAACTTTAACATTATTTTGCCAAAATCCGTTTTGCAAATCAATGTAATTATTAATTCTTGCTTCGTGATTTCCGCTTACATAATAAACCGGTGCAATGTTATTAATTCGCTTTATAAACTTAATTGCACCGTCAATATCGGTTCGCCTTGAATCAATAAAATCACCCGTAATTACAATTATACCAGGCTTTTGGACTTTGAGATTCTGTACCAGCGAGTTTTTAAGTTTATCGCAATCGGTATTGTGAAAATCCGAAATCTGTGCAATTTTAAATCCGTCAAAACTTTTGGGAATTTTATTTGATTTTATCTCATATTCTGAAATACAAAGTGTCGTATTCTCATAATGCAGGTAAAAACCGCATAAAATGCCGAGTACTAAAATAATCAGAATAGTTTTAATTATTTTTTTCATAACACTCCTCCCTTAATTTATAAAAGTATATGAAAATTAGTTACAAAAATATTTATTTGACACCTAAAATTTTTTCTGCATTTTTTATTCTCTCATCACTTGGCGGAAGAATGTTTTTAAGACTATAATCAAGCCCCAAATTATCCCACTTGAAAACTCCTAATGTGTGGTAGGGCAAAATTTCGATTTTTTGAATGTTTTTCAGCGGTTTTAAAAAGGCTGAAAGAGCGTGCAAATCCTTGTCAAAATCAGAATATTCGGGTACTAAAACATACCTAATCCACATAGGTTTGTCTAAATTTGATAAGTATTCAGCCATTTCTAAAATATTTTCGTTTGTCTGCCCTGTTAAATTTTTGTGGCGAGTATTATTAATCTCTTTAATATCCAGCATAACAAGGTCGCAATACTGTATAAGCGTGTTGAATTTTTCAAGAAACTGCGGAGATTTATTAAACGGCTGACCTGCGGTATCAAGCGTTGTGTGAATACCTTTTTGCTTTGCTTTTTTAAAAAGTTCTGTTAAAAAGTCTATTTGCAAAAGCGGTTCGCCGCCACTCGCTGTAATTCCTCCGCTTTCGCCCCAATAACTCTTATATCGAAGCGCGGTATTTATCAAGTCATCGGCAGTTGTTTCTTCAAAATTGTCTCCGTACCAAGTATCGGGGTTGTGGCAGTATTTACAACGCATATTGCAACCTTTGAAAAATATTATAAAGCGAATTCCCGGCCCGTCGGCGGCACCAAAACTTTCAAGTGAATGAATTCTCCCTTTTATTGCCATATTATCACCTTTTTTATAAAAAATGGGAGCATTATGCTCCCGATTTTTCAGTTTTTGCTACATAGACTTGTGGCAAGTTCTTGAAATAACATCTAACTGTTGTTCTCTTGTTAAATCAATAAACTTAACAGCATATCCCGAAACACGAATTGTAAAATTAGCATATTCGGGCTTTTCGGGGTGCTCCATAGCGTCAAAAAGTTTTTCTTTACCAAAAACATTTACATTTAAATGATGAGCGCCCTTTACAAAATAGCCGTCAAGCACATTAACAAGGTTGTTTTTGCGTTCAGTTTCACTTCGACCGAGTGCATCAGGGTGAATGGTTTGCGTATTTGATATACCGTCAAGCGCCCACTCATAAGGAAGTTTTGCAACCGAGTTCAGTGAAGCTAAAAGTCCGTTTTGCTCTGCACCGTAAGAGGGGTTAGCACCCGGTGCTAACGGCTCGCCTGCTTTTCTGCCATCAGGCAGAGAGGAGGTTGCTTTTCCGTAAACAACATTAGAAGTGATTGTTAAAATTGAAGTTGTAGGTTCCGAATCACGATAAGTGTGGCATTGTTTAATTTTTTGCAAAAATGTGTTTAACAACCAAATTGCAATTTCATCTGCTCTGTCATCATCATTACCGTAACGAGGAAAATCGCCGGTTGTTTCAAAATCAACTACAATTCCGTTTTCATCACGAATTGTTTTAACTTTTGCATATTTAATAGCAGAAAGCGAGTCTACAACGTGAGAAAAACCTGCAATTCCCGTTGCAAAAGTTCTGCGAACATTAGAGTCAATAAGAGCCATTTCGGCGGCTTCATAATTGTATTTATCGTGCATATAATGAATCAAATTAAGCGTGTGAACATAAATGCTTGCAAGCCAACTCATCATTTCGTCATATTTCTTCATAACCTCGTCAAAATCAAGGTATTCCGAAGTAATAGGAGTATATTTCGGACCTACTTGCATTTTGGTATTTGCGTCAAAACCGCCGTTTATAGCGTATAGCAAACATTTCGCAAGGTTTGCACGAGCACCGAAAAATTGCATTTCTTTGCCTGTTTGAGTGGCAGAAACACAACAGCAAATTGAATAATCATCGCCCCAAACAGGACGCATAACATCGTCGTTTTCATATTGAATAGAACTTGTATTAATTGAAATTGTTGCTGCATATTTTTTGAAAGCATCAGGCAATTTATTTGTGTAAAGCACTGTTAAATTTGGCTCGGGTGAAGGTCCCATATTTTCAAGCGTGTGCAAAAATCTGAAATCGTTTTTTGTAACCATTGAACGGCCATCGTCACCTTTGCCTGCAACGCTTAAAGTTGCCCAAACCGGATCGCCTGAGAATAACTCGTTGTAAGAAGGTATACGCGCGAATTTTACCATTCTGAATTTCATTACCATATGGTCAATGAGTTCTTGCGCCTGTGATTCGGTTAATATGCCTTTTTCAAGGTCACGCTGAATATAAATATCCAAAAAGGTAGAAACTCTGCCAACGCTCATAGCGGCGCCGTTTTGAGTTTTTATTGCTGCCAAATATCCGAAGTAAAGCCATTGGCAAGCCTCTTTTGCATCTTTTGCGGGAGCCGAAATATCAAATCCGTAAGATTGAGCCATTTCTTTTATTTCGCCGAGCGCCTTAATTTGCATAGCGATTTCTTCTCTGCGACGAATAACATCATCACGCATTTTTCCGTTACCGCAATGTGCTAAATCATATTGCTTAGAATCAATTAAAGTATCAATACCGTAAAGCGCTATTCTACGGTAATCGCCGACAATTCTTCCTCTGCCGTAAGTATCGGGCAAGCCTGTTATGATTTTATTTTTTCTCGCCAATCTCATTTCAGGTGTGTAAGCGTCAAAAACACCCTGATTGTGAGTTTTATGGTATTGTGTGAAAATTTTGTGCAATTCGGGATTAGGAGTATAACCGTAAGTTTTTAAAGCCTCTTCCGCCATTCTGATACCGCCGTAAGGCATAAAAGCACGCTTTAAAGGTTTATCGGTCTGTAAACCGACGATTTTTTCTAAATCTTTATCAAGGTATCCCGGCTCGTGAGAGGTTATTCCCGAAACAATATCGGTATCCATATCTAAAACGCCGCCATTGGCACGCTCTTGTCTTTGTAAATCTTGCAGTTTTCCCCAAAGTTTGTTAGTTGCTTCGGTAGGTCCTGCAAGAAAACTCTCATCACCGTCATAAGGCGTGTAGTTGTTTTGTATAAAATCACGGGTGTTTATTTCTTCTCGCCAATGTTCGCCCTTAAATCCGTTCCATTGTTTGAAATCCAACATTTTAGTTCTCCTTGTAAAATATTTATGTAAAAGGTTCGATTCTTAAAAAGTAAACATCATATTATGTTAATGATAAAAGTTAATAGTATTAACTAATTAAATATCTTACAAATAACATTTTAACACTATAATATAATATAGTCAAGCAGAAAAAACAACATTATATTGTGTTTTAATTATATAAATTGCACAAAATGTGCTATTTTATGCAAAATAAAAAGAGCGTAAAAACGCTCTTCTTTGGCTGTTATTTTCACTTTTCTTCTTGGTAATATCTTACATAATCTATGTAATATTTCTGAGGGAATATCGTGTTTTCATCGGGGTCGCCCGGCCAACCTCCGCCTACCGCAATGTTAAGCAAAACATACTGAGGATTATCAAATGCGTCGATTTTGGAAATATCACACTTATTGTAATAAACGCCGTCAATATAAAACTTAGCACAGTTTTCGTCCCAATCAACACCGAAAATATGAAAATCGTCTTTAAAATCGCCTTCCATAAGTTCATAAGCCCTTGGCAGAATGTGACCTTCCGGCTCGCCTTCAAAATGAATTGTAGCCTGAACAACATGATCTCCGTGATGGTCGTTAAACGGACAGGTAGCAAAAGTTTTATTGTCACCGCCGACTAATTCCATAATATCAATCTCACCGCAAGCAGGCCATGGATTTTCGTCAATATCATTGCCGAGAGTCCAGAAAGCAGGCCAAATACCTGTGCCAAAGGGAAGTTTTGCTCTCATTTCAAGTCTGCCGTGAGTAAAAGTAACTTTATCTTTTGTGTTAAGCGAAGCAGATGTATAAGGGCAATCAGGGTCGCCTGTTTTAATTGCTTCGATTACAAGACAACCATTTTCTATATAAGCGTTTTCAGGACTGTCGGTATATTTTTGCAATTCGTTATTGCGAACATAACCTTCTTCGTAATTCCAAAAATCACGGTTGATTTCAGGATTGTCAAATTCGTCAGACCAAACAAGTTTATAGTTTTTCTTTTTGTTTCCCATTATGGTTTTCTCCTTTAAAATAGGTTATGTTTATACTATCATATTAAATAGTCTTTGTCAAGGTTTGAGAAAAATGATTAACCAAAAAACAAACCCTTTCATAGAATAAAATTGAAAGGCTTGCCTTTCAAAAAAAGAAAAGGAGTTAATATATGAGCGAAGATTTTTTCAAAACAGTTGCAAACTCTTTGGATGAAAAATTGGATGCAGACTGTATTGATTCGCTGCCGCTTGCAATGGCTTATGTGCCTATGCAGAAATGGCAGGATATTTACAGCACCGATGTTGGTTTCGACAGAGGAACAATTTTTTCTCAACTTGATAAACCTTTTTTGGGAAGAAGGGGTTTAAAATGACCGATAGAGAGAAAATGATGAAACAGGTACAAATGTACCATTTTGCTATGGTTGACGCTTCTTTGTTTTTAGATACACACCCTACTGATAAAGAGGCTTTAAAATACTTTGGCAGAATAAAAGAAATGAGCGATAAGGCTCATCAAGATTATCAGAAAAAATACGGTAGTTTAAACATAAAAAACGGTGAAAGAGACGGAAAATGGGAATGGGCAACTTCTGCTTTTCCTTGGGAGGTGCAGGAATAAATGTTCAGTTATCAAAAACATCTTCAATACCCCGTTAAAATCGCAAATCCAAGCCCGGCACTTGCTAAAATTATTATAACACAATTAGGCGGTCCTCACGGCGAAAAAGGTGCGGCAACCCGTTATTTGTCGCAAAGATTTAGTATGCCCTATAACGAGGTAAAAGCAATTTTGACCGATATAGGCACAGAAGAACTCGGACACGAGGAAATGATTTCAACAATCGTTCATCAGTTGACTAAAAATATGAGCATTGACCAGATAAAAGCCGAAGGTTATGACGCATATTTTGTTGACCACACAGCAGGAATTTATCCTCAATCGGCTTCCGGCTCAGCTTTTTCGGCAGAAACGCTCTCTTCAAGCGGCGATGTTTTAGCCGATTTGCACGAAGATTTGGCGGCAGAGCAAAAAGCAAGGCTTTCTTATGATAACTTGCTTCGCCTTATTGATGATAACGATGTAAGAGACCCTATTAAATTTTTGCGTGAACGCGAGATTATTCACTATCAGCGTTTTGGCGAGGCAATGCGAAAAGTGCAGGAGCAACTTGACTCCAAAAACTTCTACGCATTCAACCCCGCTTTTGATAGAAAGTAAACGAATAAAAACAAAAAACGACAGGGATTTTAATTAACCTCTGTCGTTTTTATTTAATACTCTGTTCATCGGACAAGCCGACTAAATAATCAATACTGCAATTATAATGTTTTGCAAGTAAAATAATGCGGTGAAGCGGTATCTCACGAATACCTTTTTCATATTCGCTGTAAACTTGCTGAGTCGTTTCTAAAATTTCGGCGACTTGTTTTTGAGTTAAATCGTGATCTTCTCTCGTATCACGCAAACGCTTATAATACATTTTTATACCTCTTAAATTTTATTATAAAAATGATAACATAATATAAATATTCTTACTCACTTTACACGAAATATAATGTAAATATTTTAAAGATTAATATTATACTATAATTATATATAATGATATAAAGATTTTATTCTCAAAAAACTCTTTACAAATCCCTACTTTTGTGGTATTATATATCAGTACGAAAATCTTAGTGGCAGGTATCATTCACCTAATTGACCGCTTTCTCGGATTTTTGACAAAAATATATGAAGGTGAGGTTCATTTAAAATGACCAAAGAACAAAAACAAGAGATTATTAAAGAGTATGCCGCTCATGAGGGTGACACAGGCTCGCCGGAAGTTCAAATTGCTGTTCTCACTTACAGAATCAGAGAATTAACAGAGCATTTGAAAATCCACAAAAAAGACCACCACTCACGCAGAGGTATGCTTAAAATGGTAGGTCACCGCAGAAACCTTTTAGCGTATTTGCAGAAAAACGACATCGAAAGATACAGAACAATTATTAAGAAACTCGGTATTCGTAAATAAGGTTTTATTAGAAGCAGGTGGGGTTTTCCCTCCTGCTTTTGGTGTTTTTTTAAGGCAGGCTTTAAAATCGGCAAAAACCGATTTTTAAATAAAATATAACAAAAATGAGGGTAAAAATCAGTATATAATTTAGCAGTGAACAGATTGTTTTTACAATAAAAAAACAATGTGTTTATTGCTAAAAGTATTGGTTTTCCCTCAAAGAAAGGAAGACAAACTTATGTTTGAAAATTACAAGGTTTATGAAACCACACTCGCAGGCAGACCGTTAAAACTTGAAACAGGTAAAATGTGCGGACTTGCCAACGCATCGGTTATGGCATCTTACGGAGAAACAGTCGTTCTTTGCAATGTTACCGCTTCGGCAAAGCCGAGAGAAGGCGTTGACTTTTTCCCGCTTTCTGTTGATTACGAAGAAAAACTCTATTCGGTTGGTAAAATTCCCGGCTCTTTCCAGAGAAGAGAGGCAAGACCGAGTGAACACGCAATCTTAACATCAAGATGTATTGACCGTCCGATTCGTCCGCTTTTCCCGAAAGATATGAGGAACGACTGCTCGGTAGTTGCTACCGTTATGAGCGTTGACCCCGACTGCTCGCCTGAAATCACCGCTATGATTGGCGTTTCAGCCGCTATCGCTATTTCTGATATTCCGTGGGACGGCCCTATTTCAGGTGTGAATGTTGGACTTGTTGAGGGAAAAATTGTTATCAATCCTACACTTGAACAAAGAGCAAAGTCAGAACTCAACTTAACAGTTGCTTCAACTGCCGACCTCGTTGCTATGATTGAAGCCGGCGGTAACGAAATCCCTGATGAAACAATGTTTGACGCTATTATGGCAGGTCATAAAGTCAACCGGGAAGTAGTAGAATTTATTAACGGCATTGTTAAAGAAATCGGCAAACCTAAATTCCAGTTTGAATCTTCAAATCCTGATCCTGTTCTTTTCAAAGAGATTGAAGATTTAGTTATTGAAGATGTAAAACGCGCACTTGATACAGACGATAAAAATGTTCGTGACGCCGCTATTTTACCAATTTCAGACTTGATTCACGAGAAATACGACGAACAGTTTGAGGGTAACGAGGCTAAGTTAGACGAAATTTTATATTTAATTCAAAAACACGTTGTTCGTTCTTGGTTGAAAGACGAACACAAGCGTGTTGACGGCAGAGGTATTGATGAAATCCGTCCGCTCAACGCACAAATTGATTTGTTGCCGAGAGTTCACGGTTCGGGTATGTTCACTCGCGGTCAAACTCAGGTTTTATCGGTTGCAACACTTGGTACTGTAAGCGATGCTCAGCAACTTGACGGACTTGATGAAAACACCGAAAAAAGATATATTCACCATTACAACTTCCCTTCATATTCGGTAGGTGAAACCAAACCATCCCGTGGCCCCGGCAGAAGAGAAATCGGTCACGGTGCATTGGCTGAAAAAGCACTTATTCCTGTAATTCCGTCAATCGAAGAATTTCCTTATTCAATCCGTGTTGTATCGGAAGTGCTTTCTTCAAACGGCTCAACCTCACAAGGCTCAATTTGCGGTTCAACACTTGCACTTATGGCGGCAGGCGTTCCGATTAAAGCCCCTGTTGCAGGTATCTCTTGCGGACTTATTACCGGTGATGAGGGTGTTTACGGTGACTTTATGACAATGGTTGACATTCAAGGTCTTGAAGATTTTTACGGCGATATGGACTTTAAAGTAGCAGGTACTAAACAAGGTATCACCGCTATTCAAATGGATTTGAAAGTTCATGGCCTTACCCCTGAAATTATTAAAGAAGCGTTTGAAAAAACTCACAAAGCAAGAAACTATATTCTGGATGAAGTTATGTTGAAAGTTATTTCGGAACCGAGAAAAGAATTATCAAAATACGCTCCTAAAATGCTTATTACAACTATTAACCCTGAAAAAATCGGTGATGTTATCGGCAAACAGGGTAAAGTTATTCAAAAATTGCAGGAAGAATGCGATTGTACTATCAACATTGAGGAAGACGGCAAAGTATTCGTTTCTGCTCTTGATTATGACAACGCCAAAAGGGCAATTTCTATTATTGAAACTATTGCAAACGACCCCGAAGTCGGCGCAGTTTACAATGGTGTTGTAACTCGTCTTATGAACTTCGGTGCATTTGTTGAAATTGCACCCGGCAAAGAGGGTCTTGTTCACATTTCACAACTTGACGTTAAACGCACTGAAAAGGTTGAAGATGCCGTTCAGGTAGGTGACCAGGTTATCGTTAAAGTAACCGAAATCGACGACCAGGGCAGACTTAATCTTTCTCGCAGAGAGGCACTTATTGAAGTGAACGGATTAGTTCCCGAAGATAACGGCGAAAGCGATAAGAAAGACAGAAAAAGAGGTAACAGACCTCATTCAAAAAGACCTCGCTAAAAACTAATAAGCGGTGATTTTGTGGAAAATCCAAAATCTTATTTAATAAGAGTTTCAAATTATGACAGTGAAACAAAAATATGCATATTTTTAATGCTTTTTTCACTTGTTAATGCGGCGCTTTGTGCTATCGGCGTTTTTGTTACAGCGGTATACTTTTTGATAATAAAAAACAAGCAAAAAGTGCTTAATAAAAACAATGCGTTAGGGTTTGCTTTTGCAACTTTAAGTCTTGTTGTATCGGCGGTTTATTTAAACTTTTTCGGTATAGCGGCAACAGTTTACTTTTTGGCTGTGCTGTATATAATGTTGCGATTTAGGCAAAAGGCTGATTTTCAAAAGATAAACGATATTTTTACCGTTATGGTACTGTACAGTGTTATCGCATTTGCGGTTGCACTGATACAGAAAATATTTGACCTTTCCGCAATAAAAGGCAGGAGCGCATCGACATTTTTAAATGCAAATTATTATTGTATTTATGTTTCATTTGTAATAATAATCTGCCTTTACCGCATTTTATTTGAAAACAAAGGTGTAATTTTCAACAGCATAATTACTTTTATAAATCTTGCAGGTATGTTTTTAACAGCCTCAAAAATGCCGTGGCTTGGAGTCGGCACTGTTGTTTTGATAATGCTTATCGGCTCAAAACGATATAAAACGCTCGGCATTTTGGTAGTTTTAGCGGTAATCGGCGGCGTTGCACTTTATATTTTAAAAGATTATAATATTGCTGAAAAAGTTGGTATGAATAGTTTCGCAAAATCGTTTTCCGACAGGTACGATTACTGGAATACCGCTATAAACGGTTTTCTTGAAAAACCGCTTTTCGGAAGAGGAATGTTGGGTTTTCTTAAAAATAGTGTCGACGAGGGTATAAAAAAATTGGGCGGATTTACTTTTAATTTTACTGATTTTGAAACTTCGTTTGACAATTTAAAGCATTTAGGCTGGCATTTGCACGCTCACAATATTTTGTTCGACTGCCTATATAATTACGGTGTTATAGGCACGTTGATGCTTTTTTCGGCGGTTTTAAAAAGGCTGAAAGAATGTTATAGAATTAACGGCAAAAATTCTTACACTCCTGTTTTTATTATTGTAGTTTCAGGGCTTGCGGCAGTACTTGTTGACGGTATTGTGGATTGTCAGATTGTCGGCATTCAAACTATGTTTTTATGTGTATTCCTGTTTGCATTAACGGGAGTAAATTTAGATAAAGGAGAGATTATGTAAATGATAAAATTTCAAAATGAGTACAGAACCTATACCTGCGGTGAACTTCGTGAAAACAATATCGGCGAACAAGTCCGTGTAGCAGGCTGGGTTGAAAATATTCGTGACCACGGCGGAATTTTGTTTGTTGACCTTAGAGATGAAACAGGCACATTGCAGGTTGTTATTAAAAATGAAGAAATGATTAAAGGCGTGGCGAAAGAATCAACCGTTACAATTTCGGGCGAGGTGTTGCAAAGAGATGAGGAAACTTATAACCCGAAAATTGCAACAGGTACTATCGAGGTTAAAGCCGAAACTTTCAAGGTTCTTGGCAAAGCAAAACACAATCTTCCTTTCGAGGTTGCCACTTCAACCAAAACCGCCGAAGAAGTTCGCTTGCAGTATCGCTATTTAGACCTTAGAAATAAAAAGGTGCATAACAATATTGTTCTTCGCTCCAAAATTATTTCTCATTTACGCCAAAAAATGATTGAAATGGGATTTTTGGAAATCCAAACACCTATTCTCTCGGCTTCCTCGCCCGAGGGTGCAAGAGATTATCTTATCCCTTCAAGAAAACATAAAGGCAAATTTTATGCGTTACCTCAGGCTCCGCAGTTGTTTAAACAATTGCTTATGGTTTCTGGATTTGATAAATATTTTCAAATTGCACCTTGTTTTAGAGATGAAGATGCAAGAGCAGACAGAAGCCCCGGCGAGTTTTATCAGTTAGACTTTGAAATGGCTTTTGCAACTCAAGAAGATGTTTTCAAAGTTGCCGAAGAAGTGCTTTATGATACATTTAATAAATTCGGTAACAAGGAGGTTTCACCTGCTCCGTTCAAGCGTATTCCTTATTCCGAGGCTATGGTGAAATACGGTACCGATAAACCTGACCTTCGCAATCCGCTTGAAATTATCGAACTTTCCGATATGTTTGAAGAAACCGATTTCAAACCTTTCAGAGGACAGTGCGTAAGAGGAATTAACGCTCCTGCCGGCAAATGCTCGAAAGGATTTTTTGAAAAAATGCTTAAATTTGCTGAGAGTATCGGAATGAAAGGTTTAGGCTATATTACCGTTTTGGAAGACGGTACTTACAAAGGTCCTATTGATAAATTCTTGAATGAGGAACAGCGTGAAGAACTGCGTTCAAGAGCAAACCTTAAAGTTGATGATGTAT
>CACYEQ010000103.1 GCA_902773485.1 Oscillospiraceae bacterium | reverse complement strand
CGATATTATGATTTGTTTAATGCACTGGTAGATATGTCTGTGCAAATTTTTGATAATGATTATAATGTGCGCTATTTTTCCGAAAATTCGCAGCCGATAACTAAAACAAATATTATTTGTGCAAAGGAAAAACCAATTATTCTTAACAGTAAAATACGCCTTAACAATATGCCGATTAACGGAGGATATGCCGTTTGGACAGAAGATATTTCGGATTTAATTTCTGCTCGTGAAAAATTAGACGATTTGCAAGATGAATTGAGGGAAAGAAATGCCTTGTTACAATACGAATATGAAAAAGAACGAGAATATAAGGTAACTGCACAGCAGAACAAACTTTATGATATATTGCAAAACAAAACTCAAAGCCAACTTGATAAAATTGATGTCCTTGTAAAGAACTATCAATCTACGTCAAGTATTGAAAAAAAGAATGCAATTCTTGCTGAGATTCTTGTTTTAGGCAGTTATATAAAACGGCGTAAAAATTTTGTTCTTTCTACGGATATTAAGTCGTTTATACCTAAAAGTATGTTGGAAAGCGCATTTGCGGAATCGTTTCGTTCTTTAAAATTGCTCGGAATAGGCGGAGGAGTTTTGGTGCAAACCGAAGATTTTGTAAAAAGCAATATAATAATACCTGCTTATGATTTTTTTGAAACGGTTTTGGAAGAGACTTTAAGTGATTTGCACTATATAAATGTCAGAGTTGCAAAAATAAATAATTTGTTAAGAATCAGTATTTTGACTGATTTTGAAAAAGAGCGTAAATTTAATAATATAGAATCTCAATTTCAAAATACAAAAATTTTTTATGAAGATGGAACTTCGTTCATTTTAAATCTAGAATCAGGTGATGAATATGACTGAGTTTACTGCTGTTTCACCGTTTTTTCGCTATGTGATTTTGGGGCTGATGTTTCTTGTTGCGATACCCGCTTTTGCACTTTGCGTTTATAAAATCGTTCGTAAAGAAAAGTGTGTAAAAGAGGTAATATTTTTTGCAATTTTTCTGACATTGCTCGCTTTTTTTGCGGGTTCTTCAAATAATAACAAAGTAATATATCGTATTCCGTTTCCTTATATTGTTATTTTAGTTTTTGCAATTCTGGTTTTTGTTTTCTCTGCCTATGGAATAAGCCGAGAATATCTAAAAAGCAAAAACAGTCTTTCTCCTTCGTCTGTTAAACAGGCTCTTGATAATCTGAATTCCGGAATCTGTTTTGCCGACAGCACAGGAAGGATAGTTTTAATTAATTATACTATGGGAAAACTAATATCATCTCTTATCGGTAGTTATCCGCAAACAATAGGGGAGATTGATGCCGCATTGCAAAATAAAGCGGAAAAAATTAAAGGTATTGATGAACTTTACCGTTTTGCTGACGGAAATGTATGGAAATTTTCAGGCGTTAAACTTAACAAAAAAGGTCTAGAAGGTTTTGTGCAAAAAATTGCACAAGATGTAACAGATATTTACAATGCGAATTTGCAAATTGAAAAAGATAACGAAGAACTTAAAAAAGTAAATGAGCAAATGCAAATTATGTTAGAGCATCTTGCTGACAGAATTCGTGAACAGGAAACTTTTAATCTAAAAACAAAAATTCACGATGAAATTGGAACAAGCATTATCACAATTTCAAATATTATTCAAATCGGCGAAGATTATGATATGCAGAAACAACTTGATTTGTTGCAAACAGCGGTAGGTTATTTTTCAAATACTTCTGATGAGCCGAAAAGAAAATTGCTTGATGATGTCCGAAAAAAAGCCAAAAATATGCGAGCAGAACTTGTTGTAAGCGGTAATACTCCGAGTGAAAACGAGATTGAAGAAATAATTTCGGCAGCCGCAAATGAATGTATCATCAATTGCATTAATCACGCAAAAGGAAGTAAAGTTTTTTTGAAATTAGAAGAAAAAGATTCTTATTATTTTGCTGAGTTTACGAATAACGGCAATCCGCCGAAAGGTAAAATTGTTGAGGGTGGTGGGCTTTCTTT
>CACYEQ010000102.1 GCA_902773485.1 Oscillospiraceae bacterium | reverse complement strand
TCTTTTGTTTTTCCCTGCTTAACAGATGAAAATATACGAAGTGGTGCCGCAATCAAAGATTCATCTTTTTTATGTCTTTCATAAACACTTTTCCAATTATCACTTTGAATCAGATGTGCATCATAAACAAGACTTGATACTATATCTTTTGAATCTTTTAATTGCTTTGCGTTTTCAGGCATTTTGCCAGAAAAGAAATCCGTAATCGTTTTAATGTTTTTTACAAAATCAACATCACTTTTGACATCATTTATCATCTTTGAAGCATTTGTAAAATCATTAACATATAATGCGTGCTGGGCCGCTAAAAACAAACCAAATTCAGTATCAGGTATTGCCCCAACCTGCTCTGGCTTATACAAATTCAATTCAACCAGTTTTTGCCCTAAAAACACAAAGCAAAAAACAACTATCGCCACTAAAAGCGATCCTGTATAAAAACTTTTAATTCCTTTCATAATAAAATATGTTAGAATAAATCTTATGAAAACAAAAGAAAAATTTATTAAATACGAAGAATTGCTCAAAGAATGGTCTGGGCGGATGAATCTTGTCGCGCCAAGCACCTTAAACGACATTCAAACGCGTCATATTATGGACAGCGCACAACTCGCTAAATACATTCCGCGCAATGTCAACATCATTGATCTTGGCAGCGGTGCCGGATTTCCGGGCGTTGTACTTGCAATACTTGGCTGGAACGTCACCTGTATCGAATCGATTGGTAAAAAAACCAAATTTTTAGAAGAATTGAAACAGCAACTTGACCTTTCAAACCTGACCATTATAAATGACCGCATTGAAAAAACACTATCAAAAATACCGGTAAAAGCCGGGAATTATGTATTCACTGCACGCGCTTTTGCCCCATTGATAAAAATTTTTGATTATACACACAAAACAAATTGCCGGCTTTTTCTATTAAAAGGCCGGGAAATTGAAAACGAAATAAACACCGCAAAAACAAAATACAAATTTGATTATAAACTATATAAATCTGAAACCGGCGACGGTTTTATTATTGAAATATTTAATCTTAAATAGTAATTATTTCACATGAAATAATAAATAAGTTATTGTTTTTACTGTATTTTATATTTTGTATTGACTATTTTTTAACTATTTTATATGCTGTTTTTAATAAAAGGAAAGTTAAAAATGGCAAAAATAATTTCATTTGCAAATCAAAAAGGCGGGGTTGGAAAAACAACAACGGCTATAAATATCGCCGCATCTTTGGCAGCCATCAAAAAGCGCGTTTTATTAATCGACCTTGATTCCCAGGGTAATGCTGGTACGGGTCTTGGTTTCATTCGCACAGCGCACAAACAAAGTGTGTACGGTGTTTTAATGGGCACCGCGACAGTTGCAGAAAACATTTTGACAACTGCTGTACCGAATATGCACTTGCTTCCTGCATCCGCTAAATTGGCTGGTGCCGAACTAGATTTACTTGATTTAGACAGACGCGAATATAGATTACGCGATGCATTGGAAACAATAAAAGATAATTATGATTACATACTCATAGATTGCCCGCCAAATTTGGGTATGTTAACGATAAACGCACTAACTGCTTCGGATTATGTGATTATACCTCTTCAATGTGAATTTTTCGCACTTGAAGGTGTCCAACACCTGCTCTCTACAATTAGTGCAATACAGCAAAAATGGAATCCAAAGCTGGATATTTTGGGTATGGTTTTGACAATGTATGACAAAAAACTCGGACTTACACGCGCCGTAGAAGAAGATGTTCGAAATACATTTGGCAACAAAGTTTTCAAAACCGTAGTCCCAAGAAACGTTCGTGTTTCCGAAGCGCCAAGCCACGGAAAACCGGCACTTTTTTACGATTTCAAATCAACCGGCGCCCAAGCGTATTTAAGGGTTGCAACCGAAGTTGTTAATGCATTGGAAGAAAGGATTTAATATGACATCAAAATTTCTTGGTAAATCACTTGCACAATTAAATGAAGAAATGGGTATAGCACCAGATATTTCAGTTTTAACAGGGACTGAACGCGTCGTTGTGAGACAAATTCCTTTGATTCAAATAAGCACAAATCCGGATCAGCCACGTAAAACCTTTAATGAAAAAGAATTACATGATTTATCTGAATCTATAAAAGAAAAGGGTGTTTTAGTTCCAATTATATTACGAACTGTTCAAAACAAACCGTATCTTTATGAAATCGTTGCTGGCGAACGCAGATTTCGCGCCGCAAAACAAGCAGGTTTAACAGAAATACCGGCGTTGGTCAAAACAATATCAGATAATAATGCGATGGAAATAGCATTGATTGAAAATGTCCAACGCGAAAACCTTAATCCTGTGGAAGAAGCGCTTGGCTACCAAAACCTGATGGAAAAATGCGGATACGAATTAGATGATGTCGCAAAACTTATTGGAAAATCAGAAAGTTATATAAGAAATTTAATGCGTATAAATTCATTACCTGATTCAGTCAAAGAATTAATCAAAGAAGGGCGGATATCTGCGTCACACGCACGTACAATCGCCGTATCTGATAACCCAGAACAACTTGCGCATGATATTATAAACAACAAATTAACTGTTGCAGAAACCCAAGAACAAGTAAAAAGCGGGAAACGTTCTCAAAAAAGCCGTGCTTTTGTTCAAAAATCTCTTGATAGTGCATACGTTGCAAAAATTGAATCTAAACTGTCTAAACATTTCGAAGCAGATGTGAAATTGCGTGAAAAAAAGGG
>CACYEQ010000101.1 GCA_902773485.1 Oscillospiraceae bacterium | reverse complement strand
TGCAGAATTGTAATCGCTTTTTGCCGAACTTAAAGTAGATTTGTAAGAATTCAAATCGCTTACCGCAGTATCATAACTTGATTTTGCACTGTTATAAGAATTTTGAGCGTTTTTAACTGCTTTTGCAATATTCTTTTTCTCGGTTGCAATCTGATCTTCCAATTCTTCGGTATCAAGCGTACAAATTACATCGCCTTTTTTAACACTGTCTCCGACTGCTACCGCAATTGTTTTTACAGTATAACTGAGCGAGGTTGTTACATTTGAAGTTTTTGCACTTTGAATTGTACCTGTGGAGGAAATGCTGTCTTC
This sequence comes from Oscillospiraceae bacterium, assembly GCA_902773485.1. Classification (GTDB taxonomy): domain Bacteria; phylum Bacillota; class Clostridia; order Oscillospirales; family Acutalibacteraceae; genus RUG11462. Next base: position 7,623 of record CACYEQ010000101.1, on the reverse strand, counting down.
AAGACTACCTTTTGCAAGCGTTGTTGTTCTTATATAAGAATAACTGCTTGTTTCATCGGAAAAAGTTCCTGTTGCAAAAAGCACCCCGAAAACGATTGCCGCAACAAGTATAAGCGCAATCAAAACGCTTAGTACTTTATGCCTTTTTATAAAACCTTTTTTCTTTTTTGTTTTTTCGGGGTTTACTTTTACAGAACTATTTTCCAAAGAACCATAGATATCTTTACTGCTCATTTTACTGCTCCGTTTTCTCTTGTTCGTTTTTCTCTTCTGTTACTTCTTCCAATTCTTCGCTTATTTCGGAAATGTAAATGTTGTTATCTGTTTTATCTGTTTTAATAGGCAATGCGCAAAAAACTCCTGCTACTAACGATAAAACTACTGTGTAACCGAGTGTTGCCAAAGCGATTAACAAGTAATGGTTGTTACCGCCGTGCTCGCCAATTGGTCCACCCTGAGGCATATTACCGCTTGGAAATCCGTTTGAATTGTTATTTCCGAAAGAATTGTCAGTTGATGAATTTTCGGAATTGCTGTTTGCTGATGAGTTGTTATCTGACGGTGGTTGCATATTGCCGTTATCACCGCCGGGCAATGAAGGAGGTGTTGAACATTTACCTCCGAAAGCACCCATTTCAGATGATGAAATGCCGTTAGAAAAAACTGTATTCGCAATCGGCTTTGAAACAAATGTTGCAACTGCCGAGCCGATAATACCTACAACCAATACTGTTAAAAGAGCCTCTTTAAAGAACTGCTTTTTAATATCGCTCATAGAAATACCGTTTGCGTGAATCTGCTCAATTTCTTCTTTTCTGCGGTTTGTGCTTACAAGATTTACTAATATAAGAAGTCCTGCACCTACAATTGCAATACCTGCCAAAATAATTGCTTTGGTGGTATTAAAGTTACCTCCGTTAGGCTTTTGACCCATCATTATTTGTTGACTTGAACTCTCATTATCAGAGTTACTGTTTTGTGTGATTGCGGTTTCGGAACTTTCCGAAGAAGAATTTTCCGTACTGCTTGATTTTTGGATGTTTGAAGTTTGATTGTTGTTAGCAAAATCTTGTTTGTCGCCTATTCCGATAGGGGCCGCCAAAACAACACCCACCGCAACGGTTGCCAATAGAATAATCAACGCATTAATAATTGTGCGTCCTTTTGCTCTTGCTAATCCTTTTAATAATGTTTTCATAAGTTTGTCTCCTTTCGATTTGGTGATTGTATTGTACAACGCCAACCTAAAACAAACCTAAAGAAAACAATAAAATTTGTTATTATTATAAAAACATTACTTTAATCTGTTTTTGATATTTTGTAAACAGAATGTTAAATAGAAGTTTTAAAAAAGCAGGCGACATAAATTGTCGCCTGTTTAACGCTCCCACTTATTACAAAGTTCGTTGATTTTATCGGTAAGTTTGGCTAAATCTTTGTTTGCACCTTGTTTATTCTTCTCGATAACCGCCATAAGCCGTTTGCCTGCAAGCAAAAGTCTTTCATAGGCACTTGAAGGCTTAATATAAGATTTTTTCTCGATTTTAACAGTATTTCCTATTGCAAGACATCTGTCGCTTAGCAAATCATAAGTGCCACCGTTGTAAGGAACAACCGCCTGAACACCGATTTCATCAAAAACTTTATCTGAGAATTCTTCTGACGAAATTTCACTTCCGTGATTTACAAAAACAGTTCTTATAGGCGTTTTAATGCTTTTCAGCCAACTAATCAAAAGTCTTTGGTCGGCGTGACCGCTTATGCCTTTCATTGTGGCTACTCTTGCCCTTATTTGAATTTTCTCACCGAACATTTTAACCTCTTTTGCACCCTCAATAATGCTTCTTCCGAGAGTACCTTCTGCCTGATACCCCACAAATAAAACAGTTGAGTCTTCACGCCAGAGGTTGTGTTTAAGATGATGTCGTATTCTGCCCGCCTCACACATTCCGCTTGCCGATATTATAATTTTAGGTGTAGAATCAGAATTTATTGCCATAGATTCATCGCTTGTTCTTGCAAATTTCAACCCGCTGAAACTTAAAATATTTTCGCCGTTTTTAATGTATTCAAGCGTTTCTTTGTCATAGTATTCCAAAAGTTCCGATTTTTCCGAATATATTTCGGTAGCCTCAACGCAAAGCGGACTATCAACATAAACAGGAAAATCATATTTTGTAAGTTTTTCTTTCTTTATAAAATGAAGAAGATACAAAAGTTCCTGCGTTCTGCCTACCGCAAATGACGGAATAACAAGATTTCCACCCCTTGCCATTGTGTCATCTATTATATTAACCAACTGCTCGGTATAATCTTCTCTGCGTTCGTGAAGTCGGTTACCGTAAGTGCTTTCAATTACAACATATTCCGCTTTTTTGGGTAATGTCGGGTCTTTAATCAACGGTCTGGCTAAATTGCCTATATCACCGGAAAACAGTAAAACATGCTCTTTGCCGTCTTCAAAAAAAGTTATTTCAATACTCGCCGATCCCAAAAGATGCCCTGCATCAATAAACCTTACTTTAAAATTATCAAAAATTTTATATTCGGTTTCATAATCGCACTTTTCAAAATGTGGAATTGTTTTTTGCACATCTTCGGCAGTATAAAGTGGAATATACTCTTGTGCTCCGCTTCTTCTCGCTTTTTTGTTACGCCAAAAAGCCTCCTGCTCCTGAATATGAGCAGAATCTAGCAACATTATACTGCAAAGTTTTACCGTTGCGGCGGTAGCGTAAATTTTGCCGTCAAACCCATTTGCAACTAATGTAGGCAGTTTGCCCGAATGGTCGATATGAGCGTGAGTTAAAAGAACACAGTCAATATTACTCGGTGATATTGGCAAAGGGGTGTTTTCATAAGTATCCGCACCTTGTTCCATACCGAAATCAACTAAAACTCTTCTGTTTCCAAATTCAAGCAATGTACAAGAGCCTGTAACCTCTCTTGCTGCACCTAAAAACTCTATTCTCATAATTTTTATACTCCAAATAATTTATTTATACTAAAATTATACGGCTAAATTTATATAAAGTCAATAAGTATACACAAAAAACAATTAATTTATATACAATATTCTTTATAATAATTTTACAAATAATATTTCATTAACTTGCCCTTATTTCATTCCCAGTGTAACGAGGAATCTCATCTGTAAATTCTTGAAAAAAATTCTTTGCTTCGTTCAGAATGACAAAAAGGAAATTTGCAGTAAATAATAATGCTTCTCCTCGAGGAGAGGCTCCACCATTAGGCGGTGGTAAGGTGTTCACTCAACACCTCATCCGAGTTGCCCGCTAACACTCGCAACCCACCTTTCCCACAAATGGAAGGCGCTCAATCACATTGCAAGCGGTACGCTTAACTTATTAGGTTAAAGTTCAATCAAAAAACGGTTGATTTTAATCAACCGTTTTTATTTTACTATCTTCAATTTTATTAGGCACCTTTATTCGAGACCAGAGAAGAATTATTACCTGCCCCGGTACACCTAAAATAAATATTTGCCAAATCGGATTGCCAAATGCCCAAAAAGAAATAAAAAATGCAATTAATACCGACCACATTAGTAATGAAATAATTAAAAAATTCCGCCTGTTATTAAACCAAATTGAATTAAAAACAAGCCAAACTATCATTGAAACAGGAATTGCAAAAACAAACGAAAGCCAATGTTTATTTGTATCAGCGGCCAAATCTATAATCACAAAAATAAATGTTGAAATAAGCCATACAAGCAAAATGCTGATACCTGTTATAAACGCGTGATTTTGAAATCTTGCAATTCTTTTGACCGATGAAACGGGTTTTACCGGGTGCTCCGCTTCAACCAAATAATCTAACGAAACCTCAAAAAGATCGGCGATTTTTTTTAATACCAAAATATCGGGAATTGACTCTCCGCGCTCCCATTTTGATATTGCTTTATCGGAATAATTTAACTTTTCTGCCAAGTCCAACTGCGTCATTTTATAAGAAATGCGTAAATCCGCAATATTCTTTGCAATAATTTGCTTCAATTTATCCACAGAAAAACCATTCCTTTCTAGGTTTTGTTTTCTAAATTATAACATATTATTTTTAATAAATCAACCCAAAAAAACGTGATTTTGAATGAAATTCTACCGATAGTAGAGTGATAGGATTTTAATTCTACTACACCCTTTTGATTAGTATAATCGAATTTTGTTGCAGTAGGTTGAGAAAAACTTTCCTTATGCTATAATTTTAAATGATAATTTATAAATAAAATTTATCGGAGATGAGTTTATTATGACTGAAAAATTTATTTTATCTTGTGAGTCTACTGTTGACTTGCCTTATTCTTATGTTGAAAACAGAGATATGCCTGTTATTTTTTATTCATATACAGTAGACGGTGTTGAATATGAAGACGATATGTGCAGAACAGATGATGGATTTGAAAAATTCTTTAAATTAATTGATGAAGGAAAGGTTCCCACAACTTCACAAATAAATCTGTATAAATACATTGACTTTTTTGAAGATTTGCTTAAAGGTGGCAAAGATATTCTTCATATCGCGTTCGGCTCAGGATTGACCCCCTCGGTTAATAACGCAAGACAGGCAGCAGAACAATTAAAAGAAAAGTATCCGGACCAAAGAATTGTAATTTTTGATTCATCTTGTGCTTGTGCAGGATACGGATTGTTAGTAGACACAGCGGCAGATTTGCGTGATGACGGCAAATCTATTGACGAAATTGTAAAATGGCTTGAAGAGAATGCAAACAAACTTCATCATCAGTTCTTCAATTCTGATATGCGCTACTTTAAACGAAGTGGCAGAGTTTCAGGACCTACCGCAACAATTGCAACGGTTCTCGGCATTTGCCCTATTATGCGTCTTGATGACAAAGGGAAAATGGTTGCTTATGACAAAGTCAGAGGCAAGAAAAACGCCATTAAAAAAATTGTTGACGAAATGGTAATTCACGCCGGAGTAAATTACAACGGAAAATGTTTTATTGCTCATGCAAATTGCCTTGAAGACGGAAAAGAAACCGAGACGGAAGTTGTTCGCAGATTGCCTCAATTAGAGGGTAAAATAAAAATGTTTGAAATAGGAACTATTATTTCTTCACATTGCGGACCGGGAACAGTTTCTCTTTACTTCTTTGGTGATGAAAGACAACCTCTAAAATAAAAGAATCATTAAAAGACGAGCAAAACTGTTGTTCGTCTTTTTTGTTATTGAAATTTATATTTTTAAAGCTGTTGCAGTCGTATCGTTAAAAGCAGCGACGAAACCTGTAACTTATTAAAGTCACAAATCGGAATTAATTTTCCTCAGCAGTAGGATTATACTCAAATACGGGCGATTTAGATTTTTAAAACTTTTTTCTTCATCGCAGATAAATACTTCGTTTTCATAATACACTCACCTTTAAGAAGCTTAACAATTGGCTAAAATTATAAAATATGCTTTTTTAAAAGTCCAGCGTTTTTAACCAAAAATATTAATAAAAATTTAAATTTACGGTTGATAAGTTTTTGGTTTTATAGTATAATATCTATAATTGTGAAAAAACGAAAGGACAGGTATTAAAAATGGCAAAATATATCTTTGTAACAGGCGGTGTTGTTTCTGGACTCGGAAAAGGTATTACAGCGGCGTCGCTCGGCAGACTTTTAAAGGCAAGGGGAATAAAAGTTGCAGCTCAAAAACTTGACCCTTATATAAATGTTGATCCGGGTACTATGAATCCGTTTGAACACGGTGAAGTTTATGTTACAGAGGACGGTGCCGAAACCGACTTGGATCTTGGTCACTATGAAAGATTTATTGATGAAAATTTAAACAAGTTTTCAAACCTTACAACAGGTAAAGTTTATTGGAATGTTTTAAATAAAGAGCGTGAGGGCGAGTACTTGGGCAAAACAGTTCAGGTTATTCCTCACATAACAAACGAAATAAAATCATTTATATATACAGTAGGTAAAGAAACCGATGCCGATGTTGTTATAACCGAAATAGGCGGTACAACAGGTGATATTGAATCACAACCGTTTTTGGAGGCAATTCGTCAGGTGTCTTTGGAAGTCGGTGAGGAAAACTGCTTGTTTATGCATGTAACTCTTGTGCCTTATATTCCCGGTTCCGACGAGTTGAAGTCAAAACCTACCCAACACTCGGTAAGAGAATTACAGTCGCTCGGTATTATGCCTGACATTATTATTGCAAGATGCGATATGCCGCTGCCTGATACCATTCGTCAAAAAATATCTATGTTTTGCAATGTAAAACCCGACTGTGTTATTCAAAATATTACTGTTCCTGTGCTTTATCAAGCACCGCTTATGCTTGAAGAAAGCCATTTATCAGACATTGTTTGCAGAGAACTGAATATTGAAGCCGGCGAGCCTGATATGTGCGAATGGATGGAAATGCTTAACAGAATTAATGAGGCACAAGAAGTTGTGAATATTGCTATTGTCGGCAAATATGTAAAATTGCATGACGCTTACCTTTCGGTAGCGGAGGCGCTTCGCCATGCAGGTTACGAAAACAACGCAACCGTTAAAATAGGCTGGGTTGACGCTGAAAAAATCACCGATGAAACCGCTGACAAATATCTATCAAAATATGACGGTCTTTTAGTTCCGGGCGGCTTCGGTGACAGAGGTGTTGAAGGAAAAATTGCAACCGTAAGATATGCGAGAACCAAAAACATTCCTTATTTCGGAATTTGTCTTGGTATGCAGACCGCAGTTATTGAGTTTGCTCGTCATGTACTTAACCTTTCAGACGCTTCTTCAAGCGAGTTTACGCCTGACGGCAACAATAATGTTATCGCTCTTATGCCCGACCAACAGGGCAATATTCCAAAAGGCGGAACAATGCGACTAGGCGCATATCCTTGCAAAATCAAAAATGATACAAAAATGAGCCAGGCTTACGGTGAAGAATTGATTCACGAGCGTCACCGTCATAGATATGAATTTAACAATGATTACAGAGAACAATTTGAAAAATACGGTATGAAAATCACAGGTACTTCGCCTGATTCAAGACTTGTTGAAGCGGTTGAAATACCTGAAAACAAATTCTATGTAGCAGTTCAGTATCATCCCGAATTTAAATCTCGCCCTAACCGTGCTCATCCGCTTTTTAAAGCATTTGTAAAAGCGTCAAAAGAAAACAAGAAATAATAGAAAGGGTTGTTAATATGAAAATAAACAATTATTTTGATAATTTGGTGCCAAACTATTTGTTTGCCGAGGTTGCTTCGAGAACAAATAAGTTTATTACTGAAAATCCTGAAAAAAAGGTAATTCGTTTAGGTATAGGCGATGTTACTTTACCGCTAGCCCCTGTTGTTGTCGACGCTATGGTAAAAGGTTCAAAAGAGTTAGGCGTTAAAGAAACATTTAAAGGCTATCCTGATTACGAGGGCTACGAGTTTTTGAGAGAAGCAATTTCAGGCTATTATAAATCATTTGGTGTCGAGGTTTCGGCTGATGAAATCTTTGTTTCAGACGGTGCAAAATCCGATTGCGGTAATATCGGCGATATTTTCTCCGAAGATAATACTGTTCTGGTAACTGACCCTGTTTACCCTGTTTATGTTGACTCAAATATTATGGCAGGCAGAAAAATAGT
>CACYEQ010000100.1 GCA_902773485.1 Oscillospiraceae bacterium | reverse complement strand
CGCAATGTCGTCTTTTTTGTTAAGCGGTAATTCGCCCTCGTTTTTCAAAAGAACGCTTGACTGACAAACAAAATCTTTTGCAAAATCTTTATGTTGCTCGCTGTTAAAGTTAATATTTTCATTGTCTTGTTTTATATATTTATAAGGGTCGTCTAAAACGCCTAAATCGTTTTTGAGCGTTAATACTCGCATTACAGCCTCATCAATCAGTTTTTCATCAACTTCGCCGTTTTGAACCAGCGTTTTTAAGTTGTAAGAATAAGTTTCGTCTCCCATATCAATATCAACACCGCATTCAAGCGCTTTTTTAGAAACATCGGCATAGTCTTCCGCTCCGCCTATATCACAAGAATCTTTTATTGCTCCGAAGTCGGAAATTGTAACGCCTTTAAACTGCCATTCGTCGTGCAAAGTATCTTTAATCAATTTTTTGTTTATTGTGCAGGGAACGCCGTTTACAGTGCAAAATGCAGGCATAATAAGTCTTGCGCCGGCTTTGACACAGGCCTTAAAAGGCGGTAAATACACAGTTTTAAACAATCTTTCCGGCATTTCTGCGCCTGTATAATCTCGTCCGTCGGTAGTTGTGCCGTAACCGGCAAAATGTTTAACACAAGCGGCTATGGTGTCATCGCTTGATAAATCATCACCCTGATATCCTTTAACATTTGCAACGCCGAAATCACAGTTAAGCAAAGAAGATTCGCCGTAGCCTTCGGAAATTCTTCCCCATCGAGCATCTCTTGCAACATCAATCATAGGCGAAAATGTAACGCTGATACCGCATTTTGAAGCCTCGTAAGCGGCGATTTTTGCGGCTTTTTCGGCAAGAGAGGGATTAAATGAACATCCTTGTGCTATTGATGAAGGGAAAACTAACCTGTAACCGTTAATAATATCTGCCATAAAAAGCAAAGGAACAGGGTTTTTTTCGAGATGTTCTTTTTGAATTTCGCGAAGTTTTTTATTATCAAAAATATTTAGAGTTGAGCCTGCATTTTCAATCTCATCGTTTTTCAGCCAATCTGAATAAGTATCTCCTGTTGCAACCGCATCTTTATTATATGCAATACCGGGCACCTGAAAAAGTTGCCCTATTTTTTGTTCCAAAGTTAAAGAATTTAACAGTTCGTTTAATTGTTTTTTGTTCATTATTTTGCTCCTTGCTCAAACATAATTAACTATACATAATATAGCATAACTTAAAAATTTTTTCAATAATTTTTTAAAAAAGTATTGACAAAACAAGCGTATTAGTGTATTATGTAGTTAGTACAGCAGTACAAAAGCATAAGGAGGTGCACCTTTTGAGTTGGAAATTTAACAACAGCAAGCCCATTTACATTCAAATTGCAGATAAAATCGAGATGATGATTTTGTCCGGCGAGTATAAATCGGGTGAAAGTCTGCCGAGTGTAAGAGATTTTGCGGTACAGGCGAGCGTAAACCCGAATACAATGCAACGCGCAATGCAGGAACTTGAAACACGAGGGCTTATTTTTGTTCAACGAGCGGTTGGCAGACTTGTTACCGAAGATAATTCGGTAATTGAAAATCGTTTAAATCAAAAGGTAAAAAACATTACTTTAAATTATTTAAACGAAATTAAGACGTTAAATATAAAAAAGGAAGACGCCTTTAAAATATTAAAAGAAAACTGGTAATTTTGGAGGAGAATATGAACGAGTTATTGATTTGTAAAGATTTAACCAAAAATTATTCTTATGTAAGAGCGTTAAATCAGGTGAATTTATGCCTTGAAAAAGGCAAAATTATAGGGCTTTTAGGTCCTAACGGAAGCGGTAAAACAACGCTTATTAAAACAATTGCAGGTCTGCTTAAAGCAGATTTCGGAGAGGTTTTGATAGACGGTGAAAAGGTAGGAGAGAAAACAAAAGCCTTTGTTTCTTATCTGCCCGAGCGCAATTATCTTGATGATACAATGAAAGTATATGAAACGCTTGATTTATTCAACGACTTTTATATTGATTTCGACAGAAACACAGCGGAAAAAATGCTTGAAAATCTTGATATCGACATAAACCGCAAATTTAAAAACCTTTCAAAAGGTATGAAAGAAAAAGTGCAGTTAGTGCTTGTAATGTCGAGAAAAGCAAGGCTTTATTTGCTTGATGAACCGATAGGCGGTGTTGACCCTGCAACCAGAGATTACATTTTGAATACGATTGTTTCAAATTATGCACCCGATTCAACGGTTATCATTTCAACGCATTTAATTGCGGATGTTGAAAAAGTACTTGATGAATTTATTTTTATTAAAAACGGTGAAATTGTTATGCAGTCAAGCGTTGATAATCTGCGAGAAGAAAAGGGAATGAGCGTTGACGAGTATTTTAGGGAGGTATTCAAATGTTAGGAAAACTTATTAAATATGATTTTAAAGCGTTGAAAAAAACACTTTTGCCTGTTTGCCTCGGAGCGGTGGCACTTGCGGTTTTTACAACTATTGTAATGAAGTTGTTTTTTGTTTTTAACGATTACAACGATAATTTACCGATTATGGCAAATACTGTTTTTGAATCTATTTTAACTCTACTATTGGTTTTCGGCTTTTTAGCACTTGTCGCATCGGCGTTTATTGCGTGGTTTTTGCTTTTACAAAGGTACTATAAAAACTGCTTTAAAGATGAGGGTTATTTAACTTTTACTTTGCCTGTAAAAACCGGAAACATTCTTTTGGGCAAACTTATTTCTGCCGGGATTTGGGCATTAATAACGGGTGTCTTTGCAATTATCAGCATTATAGTTTTCTTAATATTCGGTACATCGCAATCGTTTATTAATATGGATATTATAAGAGGATTCAGCGAAGCGTGGAATCTTTTTTGGAATATACCTGATTTTACTACGCTTGATTACATTTTAATACCTACTATCCTTATACTTACGGTTTTATGTTCAATTGCACAGAATATTTTGCTTTTCTACCTTGCAATAACGCTTGGCAATCAAATTGCCAAAAGGCATAAAATTTTAGCGTCGGTAGGAATGTATTTTGCTGTGAATACGGTTTCGTCAATACTGGTTTCAACCGCTATGACAGTTTTCACATTTTTAGGATTTCCAATCCTCGAATCTTTGGATAATCAACCTATGCGCATTATTTATATTTATTTTCTTATAGCAATTCTGATTTCAGCAAGCCTTTCGGTGGTTTATTTCTTTGTAAACAAAGCAATTCTTAAAAAACGACTTAATCTTGAATAATGTGAAAGCCTTCTCGTATTGAGAAGGCTTTTTAAATCTATTTAATAAAGTTTTTGCCTGCTGTTTTTGAATAAACAATGCCGAGCGATTGTGCCGTTTTTTATAACATCGTTGTGATAACGCTGTAATCGTATTTTTGTAAATTTTTTATCGAATTATACTATCTAAAATAATCGGTGTTAAGATATTAATCTTCGGTTATTTCAAATAACTCATTCGGCGTGCAGTCGAGTAAAAAACACAGCGTTTCAATGTTTTCGTAACGAATTGATTTTGTTTTGTTGTTTATCATATTGTTAAAATTTTGATAACTCATACCAAGTTGCATATATAACCAATACTTTGTTTTACCCTTTTTCTCCAACAATTCAAGTGCTTTTAATCTAATCATAAGATATTTGCTCATTTATATAATGTATTTATAAAAGCACCTCAAAGTTTTTGCTTTGAGGTGCTTAATGGTTTGTTAAATTTTAGTGCAAAAAATGCTGGGTGTCGAGGTACTCTGTTTACAGAACATAAATTTCAACTGCTCTTCTGCCGAAAGAACGGCAAGCGCTTTCGCTCCAAAAGAAGAGGTCTGCTACTGTGTTGCCCCAAGCAACGAATCCGCCTGTGTCCTCAGCAGAAGCGTAACCATAGGTGTATGAGCCGTCTGCCGTGCGGATATAAAGTTTTGTTCCGTAAGGAATTTGTCTTGGGTTTACCGCAATGTAACCCGGTTTTACTCTTTTGCCTGTTGCAGTATGAGTTCCGCAAGAGTAAGCAGAAGCAGTACCTCTGATTACTTTTTTGTATTTAAGAGGAATACCTTTTTTATTTACCTTAAAATCTTTTGCGGGTTTAAGTTCTGAAACAGTTTTAAGAGAACTGTATTTTTTGCCTGTATAAAGCGATTTGTAACTGATACTTTTTAATTTTGATGAAGTTTTAACGCCGTTTACATATTTAATTTTTACAGTTTTGCTTACTTTTACTTTGCTGTCTTCATCAAGACTTGAAGCGTCTTGATCGGGATATAGTTTTTTAAATTTTTTATAAGAAATCTTTTTAGTAGAACTTTGATTCTTATATTTTACCTCATTAATAACAATTTTTTGACCGTCATAAACCTGCGAAGAAAGCTTGCAGTTTACAACATCGTTAGAACCAACCGAAACTTTTGCAACGCTGAGCGCTTTTTTAGCGGTGTTTTTTCTCATAATAACGCTTTGCGCTTTTTTTGCGTGTTTTACAATAGTAACTTTGCAAAGATTTATATTATTATAAGTAGTGGTTTCAGGTACTTCTGTTGTTTCTTCGGCAATGCTTTGAGTAGCAACTGTTGAAGATGAAGTATCGTCATTACTCAACGCTTTAACCTCATTGCTGTTTGAATATCTGATTGTTGCAATGCTAATGCTTGAAATTGTAATAATTAATGCAAGTGCAATGCAAATATGCTTATTAAATTTTATTGAGGCGTTACTATTTTTAACTTTTGCTGATATAGCAAGTATAGTTTTTAACATAAGTAATCTCCTTGTTTTGAATTTATAACTATTTTGTAACTATTTTGAAACTTTTTAAAAGTTCGTTTATATGCGTTATTTTTGCACTCCGATAGCGATTATATGCGAAAAAGAGGCAAAAGTCAAACATTGCAAATATTTCAATTATGCAACTTTCACAAAAGAATTGTTACAATTTCATTACAAAAACCAATAAAATAGTTACAAAATTGTAATATCTAGGCTTGTGAAAGTATTTTTTTTGTAATTTTAAAAAATCTTTTGTGCAATTGCACGATTTTAGGTTGAGATTATTCACAAAGTCAAAAAAAGCCTTTAAACAGGGGAGTTTGAAAGTATAAATATTCAAAAAAGTAAAAAAAAATGGTTAAAAAAAGCACTTTACTTTACATAAAAACAAAGTTATGTAAAGTAAAGCGCAAAAATTTACATTATTTTACATTATTTTATCGACTATACAATTTCTACCTGAATATTGTTTCTTGATTTATAAAAAACTTGCAATTTTAGGTAAAATGAGGTATCATATTATTGTATGTATAATAATTTGTTAGAGATTTATTATAAATTTATTTGAAAGGGTTTTAGAGTTAATGGCAAAAAAATATACAGATGCAAAGATTTTAGAATTACTTAAAAACGAGTTGTCAAATGTTTTTAAAATTGAACCGCAAGACGCTACCGATGAACAAATTTATACTGCATCGGTAAGAGTGGTAAATGAAATGCTTTTGGAAGAGCAAGCAAAATTTGCAAAAGAATCGAGTAAAGCAGGCAAAAAGAAAGTTTGCTATTTGTGTATGGAATTTTTAATGGGTCGCTCGCTCAAAAATACATTATATAATTTAGGTCTTACTTCTTCTTTTACCAAAGCATATAAAAGTCTTGGTGTTAAAATTGATAATATTTACGAGCAGGAGCCTGACGCAGGCTTGGGTAACGGCGGTTTGGGCCGTCTTGCCGCTTGCTTTCTAGACGGTTTGGCTTCACAAGGCATTCCCGCTTACGGTTATTCTATATTATATGAATACGGCATTTTCCGTCAGAAAATTGTTGACGGCTGGCAGACTGAAATGCCTGACTTCTGGCTTTCGGGCGGTAAAGTATGGTTAAATGAACGCAGAGAGTCGGCTGTTGAAGTTAAATTTGACGGCTGGATTGATGAAAGTTGGGACGGTCCATATCATCAAATCAATCATAATGACGCAATTACTGTTCTCGCTGTGCCGTATGATTTAATGGTTGCAGGCTATAAAGGCAAAGGCGTTTCGGTGCTTCGTCTTTGGTCGGCAAAGGCTCAGGGCTTTAATATGCAGTTGTTTAACGAAGGCGATTATCTCCGTGCTATGGAGCAAAACGCTATGGCAGAGGTTATTTCAAAAGTTCTTTATCCTGCCGATAACCATATTGAAGGTAAATCTTTAAGACTTAAACAACAGTATTTTCTTGTTTCCGCTTCAATTCAGGATATTATTCACCGTCATTTAAAGGAATACGGCGATTTATCCAATCTTTTTGAAAAAGTTGCTATTCATATTAATGATACTCACCCGGCACTTGTTATCCCTGAGATGATGAGAATTATGCTTGACGAGTGCGGTCTTTCATGGGATCTTGCTTGGTCAATTGTAAACAGAACGATTGCATATACTAACCACACCGTTATGCGTGAGGCACTCGAATGCTGGCCTGTTGACCTGTTTAAACAGAGATTGCCGAGAATTTATCAAATTGTTCAGGAAATTGATAATCGTTCACGCAGAGAAATTTGGCTTAAAACCGAAGATGTTGATTATGTTGAAAGAACTGCAATTATCTCAGGCGGTCTTGTAAGAATGGCTAATCTTTCAATCATTGGCGGTCACTGTGTAAACGGTGTTGCCGAGCTTCACAGCGAAATCCTTAAAGATACTGTATTTAACGATTATTACAGACTTTACCCTGAAAGATTTACCAATGTTACAAACGGTATTGCTCACCGCAGATGGCTTTGCCAGTCGAATCCCGGTCTTACAAAACTTCTTGATTCAACTATCGGTACAGGTTACAAAACCAATGCTTCAAAACTTTCTAATTTCTTGGAATTTAAAAACGATTCCGCAGTTATTGAGCAGTTGGAGAAGATTAAATATGAAAACAAAGTACGCCTCTCAAATATGGTTAAGCGTACACAGGGTATCGATCTCGACCCGAACACATTGTTCGATGTTCAGGCTAAACGACTTCACGAGTATAAGCGTCAGCATATGAATGCACTTCATATAATCTCCGATTACCTTGCAATCAAGGCTAATCCAAACGGCAATTTTACTCCGAAAACTTACCTTTTTGCAGCAAAAGCCGCTCCCGGTTATTACCTTGCAAAAGATATTATTAAAATGATTAATAATATCGCAGATATGATTGATAAAGACCCTGATGTTAAAGGTAAATTAAAGGTTGCTTACCTTGAAGATTACCGTGTAACTCTTGCTGAAACTTTAATGCCTGCTGCTGATTTATCAGAGCAGATTTCTTTGGCAGGAACAGAGGCGAGCGGCACAGGTAATATGAAACTTATGATAAACGGTGCTGTAACTATCGGTACCGAAGACGGCGCTAATGTTGAAATGCACAGAGCTGTAGGCGATGAAAATATTATTATATTCGGTATGTCGGCAGAAGAAGCCGCTACACTAAAACCTCATTACAATCCGCAGGCTGTTTATCAGAAAAACAATAATATTCACAGCGTAATTGATTTGCTTCAAAACCCTCATTACGGTATTGAAGCACCAAGCGTTGTTGCTTCTCTTATTAATTCTGACCCGTATATGGTATTGGCTGATTTTGATTCTTATTGCGACGCTCACCGCAAAGCAGACGCACTTTATTCCGATAAGAAAACTTGGGGCAGAATGTCTGTTACAAACATTGCAAAAGCAGGTATTTTTGCTTCTGACAGAGCAATTATGGATTACGCTAAAAATATTTGGCATACTAAATAATAAAGCGTTTAAAAAAATCGGCACAATTTTTATTGAAAAATTGTGCCTTTTTTCGAGTATTAATAATAAATTTGTTCCGCAAAAAGGTGAAATATATATGTTTTACAGTTCTAAATCAAAAGACCACAAATCTGTTTTCGGCGCAATAAAGCAAAAACAGGAGATTACATACAGAGTTTTTGCACCTTATTCGCAAAAGGTAGATATTCTTATAAGAAAAGGTGAAAATTCCGATTATTCGTATTATGAATTAAAAGACGAAAATCAAACCGGCTGGTTTGAATTAACAACTTATTTTGAAGAAGTCGGAGTTTATTTTTATCATTTTGAAATATATTATGACAGACACAAACAAAGCATTTTTCGCGGTGAAGATATGGTTGATACCGCAAGCGGTAACGCGGATTGGCAACAAACCGTTTACTCAGCCGATTATTGCGTACCTGATTTTGCTACAAAAGGTGTTATTTATCAAATTTTTCCTGACAGATTCTATAAAGGCGAAATAGAATACAGTAGAGTTTTTGAAGACAGAGTAACCGCAGATTGGGGCGACCAGCCTCTTTTTGCCAACGGCTCTGTCGGCAGGGTTATTAACAACGATTATTTCGGCGGAAATTTCAACGGAATTGCAGAAAAATTGCCTTATTTAAAAGATTTAGGTGTAAGCATAATATATTTGAACCCGATTTTTGAGGCTCATTCAAACCACCGCTATAACACCGCAAATTATCTGCAAGCAGACCCTGTTTTAGGTACAAACGAGGAATTTGCCTCGCTTTGTAAAAAAGCGAAAAAATTAGGTATTCATATTATTTTAGACGGAGTTTTTTCGCATACAGGCGACGACAGTATATATTTTAACAAAAAAGGCAGATATGACAGCCTTGGGGCATACCAATCTACTGAATCGCCTTATTATAGTTGGTATAAATTTATTAATTTTCCGAATAACTATCTTTCCTGGTGGGGATTTGAAAGTTTGCCCGAGGTTCAGGAAACCGACCCCTCTTATGTTAATTTTATCACCGGAAAGGGCGGAGTAATTGATTATTGGATGGGTTTGGGCGCCGACGGATTTCGTCTTGATGTTGCCGATGAACTTCCCGATTGCTTTATTGAGCAAATCAGAACGGCTGTGAAAAGAAACGGCGGTATGCTTTACGGCGAAGTTTGGGAAGATGCTTCAAACAAAGTTTCTTACGGCGAACAAAGAGCGTTCCTTTACGGCAAGGAACTTGATTCGGTTATGAATTATCCTTTTATGAATCTTATAATTGGATTTGTAAAAGGTATGAACGGAAATCATTTTATGAACGGAATTATGCAGGTGTGTGAAAACTACCCGAAACCTGCGCTCGACAGTCTTATGAATTTGCTCTCAACTCATGATACTGAGCGTATTTTAACAGCGCTTACGGGCGAACCTCCGCTTAACCGCGGGCGTGAATGGCAGTCAAGACAAAAAATGTCGCCTGCCGAAATTCATGGCGGTATTCGACTTTTGAAAATGGCGTCAGTTTTGCTTTATACTTTACCGGGTGTGCCTTGTATTTATTACGGCGATGAAATTTTAACCGAAGGATACCGTGACCCGTTTAATCGTAGCAGTTTTGACTGGTCAAAAGTTAAGTCTGATAACGAAATGCTTAATCACTATAAGTTTTTAGGACGTCTGCGTAACGCTTGCCCTGTGTTTGACGGCGGTGAGTTTATTCCGGTTCAGGCAGAAAAAGATTTTGTTTCGTTTATAAGAAAAAAAGGCGAAAATGAAATTTTTGTTGCGGTAAATCCGAATGAGGATTATCAAAAACTCGTTTTACTTCCGGGCTGGGCGGAAGATACTGTTATTTTCGGTAATAAAATCGAAAACGGCACTTTAACAGTTGAGCCGAAATCTTTTGCAATAATCGGCAGAGGCGATTGGGCAAAGCATCTTAAAACCTTTTAAGTGATAATAATCAATAAAAGGAGAAAAGTAATAAATGGAAAAACTTAAAAACTTTTGGTATCATTATAAGTTCAGAACTATATTTTTCTTGTTTCTTGCGGTGGTTGTAACCGTAGGCATAGTTTCTTATGTAACAAAAGAAAACTATGATATTCAGATTTTTCTTTATACAAGCAAAGATTTGCCTTCCGATGTTTCGCACTCTTTGGAGCAAACCATTGAAGATATTTACTCAAAAAACGATGAAAAGGTAAATGTCGGAGTTATTGATTATTCTTACGATCCTTACACCAAAGACGGTGACAGCAAAGTTTCTTATGCTTCGGCACTTTCGGGCGAAATAAGAATGAAGAATTACTTTGTTTTTATTACCGATAATTTTCGTCTTGAAGAATTAAGCGAAAATGAAAAACTCCAAAATTTGTTTTTAAAGGATACTTCTTTGTTTAATAAATATGATAATACCGCTTTTTCGCTTAAAAACTCAAATTTTGCGCAGAATTTTTTGAAAAAACTTGAAAGTAACGGCACAACAATTGCAAAAATGCCGGAATACTATGTGTCGATTATGAACTGTGACGATAAAAGCAACGAGAATTATAAAAAAGCGTTAGAATTAGTTAAAATGATAAAATCAGAGGGATAGTATAAATGTTTTCAGAAGTAAACAGTATGGGTGTTTGGGGAATCGAGGCTTATAAAGTTTCGGTTGAAACAAACATATCAAGGGGTAACGCTTATTTTGATATAGTAGGTCTGCCCGATACATCTATAAGAGAATCAAGAGAGCGTGTTCGCTCATCAATTCGCAACAATAATCTTCGGTTTCCTGCATCAAGAATTGTTGTAAATCTTGCCCCTGCCGATGTAAAAAAAGAAGGCTCGGTTTACGATTTGCCGATATTAGTGGGAGTTTTACTTGCAAACGGCGAACTTGATTGCGATGTATCAGATGCCGTTTTTGTAGGCGAGTTATCGCTTAGAGGTGAAATTCGTCCTGTAAAAGGGCTTCTTTCAATGGCACTACGCGCAAAAGAATTCGGCATTAAAAGAATGTTTGTGCCCGAAAGCATTGCGGTGCAGGCGGCTGTGGTTGAGGGAATTGATGTTTACCCTGTGAAAAGTGTAGAAAAACTTGTTGCTCATTTAAAGGGCGAAGAGAGAATTAAAATTCAAAAGGCACAGTCTTTTGAAAATATTAGTCAGAAAAGCCTGCTTGATTTTGCCGATGTTGCAGGTCAGGGCTTTGCAAAGCAGGCGGTTGAAATCGCTTGCGCAGGCGGTCATAACCTTTTACTTATCGGATCGCCCGGTTCGGGTAAAAGTATGATTGCAAAAAGAATTCCTTCAGTTTTGCCGTCGCTGAACTTTGAGGAGGCAATCGAAACCAGCAAAATTTATTCGGTTTCGGGCGCACTTGATAACGCACACCCTATGATTACCGAAAGACCGTTTCGCTCACCTCATCATACCGTTTCGGCAGCAGCACTTTCGGGAGGCGGAACAAGTCCTACTCCCGGCGAGGTTTCTTTGGCTCACAACGGAGTTTTGTTTTTAGATGAATTGCCCGAATTTTCAAGAAAATCAATGGAAACGCTTCGCCAGCCTTTGGAAGACGGCAAAATAACCATATCTCGTGTAGCAGGCTCGCTTACATATCCTTGCGAAGTTATGTTTGTTGCGGCTATGAATCCGTGCCCTTGCGGATATTTCGGTCATCCGAAAAGAAAATGCACTTGTTCGCCCGTTGCGGTAAAAAACTATCTTAATAAGGTATCGGGACCGCTTCTTGACAGAATTGATATTCAAATTGAAGTTCCGCCTGTAAGTTATGATGAGTTGGTAAGCAAAAAGCCTTCGGAAAGGTCCGAAAATATAAGAGAAAGGGTCCAAAAAGCGAGACAGATACAGCGAGAACGCTTTAAAGACGATAAAATTACCTGCAATGCTCAAATGAGTACATCACATTTAAAAAAATATTGCGTTCTTGAAAAAGATGCAAACGATTATTTGAAACTCGGTTTCGAGCGTCTTTCTATGTCGGGCAGAGCGTATGACAGAATTCTAAAAGTCGCCAGAACAATAGCTGATTTGCGGGAGGGCGAAACAATTTCTAAAAAGGATATTGCAACCGCTTTTCGGCTTCGTTCTCTCGACAAAAAGTACTGGAATAATCTATAATAGAGTTGTCAATTTAACTAATTTTTTTAATAAAACTTGTATAAAGTG
>CACYEQ010000099.1 GCA_902773485.1 Oscillospiraceae bacterium | reverse complement strand
GGGAAGACTTTTAACCGCCACCTCTATGATGGGCTGTGTTTTAAAAGGTGACAACAGCAAGATTACCGTTAAAATAGATTGTGATGGTGAAGCGGGCGGTTTAGTAGCGGTAAGCGATTCAAAAGGAAATCCGAAAGGGTATGTATTAAATCCTATGGTTGATGTTCCCGAAAAACACAAGGGCAAACTTGATGTCGGAACGGCAATAGGAAAAGGAACGCTTTTTGTTTCAAAAGATATTGGCCTTAAAGAGCCTTATAACGGTGCAACACAATTAGTTTCAGGCGAGATTGCAGAAGATATTGCCGCTTATTTTGTTGAATCGGAACAAATTCCGACTGTTTGTGCTTTGGGCGTTTTAATTAATCCGGATTTGAGCATTAATTCAGCAGGAGGCTTTATTATTCAAATGCTGCCTGCCGCGGGTGACGATACAGCCGATTTGATTGAAAAAGGACTTGAAGGACTGCCAAGCGTAACTACTATGCTTTCAGAAGGCACAAGTATTTTGGAAATTGTAAAAAGAGTTTTGTGCAAATTTGAAGTCGAAGTGCTTGAAGAACACGAAATTAATTACAAGTGTGATTGTTCAAAAGAGCGAACCGATAAGATTTTAAAGTCAATAGGCAAAGAAGAACTTTCAAAACTTGCTGATGAACAGGAAATAACCAAGGTTGACTGCCATTTTTGCGACAAAACATATAAATACACTTCAAATGATTTAAAAAATCTATTATAAATAAAAGTGCAATCGCTACCAAGTTTAACATTTCGGTTAAATGAGGATTTAATATATAACTATAATTTCCACCGAAATTATGTTAAGTTTAAATAAATAACTCAGGGTAAAGTTATTGAGAAATACAGAAATTTCAAAATATAAAAGAGTTGCAGAATACTGCAACTCTTTTTTTATTCAGTTATTAATCTTTTCTTCGTAAATTTTGCAAACTTCTTCGGTATTACCGCTGGCAATAATTCTGCCGTGGTCAAGAAGAATCGCCTTATTGCAAAGTTCTTTTACCTGCTCAATACTGTGAGATACAAAAAGCACCGTAACACCCTTATCAAACATACTTTGAACTTTATTCTGACTCTTCTTTCTGAATTTTGCATCACCAACCGACAAAACTTCGTCAAGTATCAAAATATCAG
This sequence comes from Oscillospiraceae bacterium, assembly GCA_902773485.1. GTDB lineage: Bacteria > Bacillota > Clostridia > Oscillospirales > Acutalibacteraceae > RUG11462. The sequence continues at coordinate 3,231 of CACYEQ010000099.1, read as the reverse complement.
GTTCAACCGTTGTTGCTATTGCAAATCCCAAACGAGATTTCATGCCCGAAGAATAGTTTTTAAGCGGAACATCCATAAATTTTTCAAGTTCCGAAAATTTCACTATTTCATCATATTTTTCAGCAATAAACTTTTTAGAATAACCCAAAACAGAGCCATAAAGATAAATATTCTCAGAACCGGTATATTGAGGGTCAAAACCTGCACCAAGTTCAATTAGCGGTGCTATGACACCTTTTCTGTAAACATTGCCCTCAGTAGGATTGTAAACGCCTGCAATCACCTTTAACAAAGTAGATTTACCTGCACCGTTAAGGCCTAAAATGCCTAATCTGTCGCCCTTTTTCACCTCAAAAGAAATATCTTTCAAAGCCCAAAATTCATCATGTTTAATATCTTTTTTTATAAACTTGATAAAATATTCTTTCAAACTGTCAAGTTTTTCGGAACTTAAATTAAACTTCATTCCGACATTTTCAAGTTTTAACGCTGTTTTTGACATTTTTTTACCTCTTTTTTATACATAAAGAATGAATTTATCCTCATTTTTACGGAAAATAATTGCACCTATTAATATTAAAACTAAACTTGTACCAAGTGCATACAAAGCATATAAATAGTTAAACTGAACGCTTGCAAGCACATCTCCTGCTTTGGTTGTTTTATAAATAAAATTTCCGTTGCCCGCAATACACTGCCTGAAATTGGTAATAATGCAGTAAAGCGGATTTGCTTTCATAATGTAAGCAACCCAAGGATAATTACTTGTTTGAATTTTATTAATAGGATAAAAAATTGCACAAGCATAGAACATAAGAGTCATAAATACATTCCAAAGATATTCAAGATCTCTGAAAAATGTTCCCAGCGTTGCCAAAATCAAACTTGAACCCCAAGCGAATAAAATTAAGTTAGTAAGCGGAATAATGCTCAAAAGTATTCTTGCAGTAGGTAACGGCTGATTCGAAAAAATCATCAAAGCACCGCCTACAACAATAAGAACTATTAAAGAAATAAGAAAAAGAATATAATTAAAAATCATATGTGAAAGCGGGAAAAGGTACTTCGGTATATGTACCTTTTTAATAAGTGAAGCATTTATTCTTATTACCCTGGTACATTCTTTTGTAGTTTGGTTATAAAATGAATAAAGCAACCTGCCTGAAAGAATGTAAACCATAAATGTTAACTGACCGTAAGTCATTAACTGATGTTCGGGAGTACCACCTCTGCCAAGAACAGCACTGAAAACAAAATACAACACGATAGAAGTTAAAAGTGGTTCAAGCAAAGACCAGAAAACGCCAAGATAACTTCTTCTATATCTTAAAACTATGCCTTTTTTTACAAGTTCTGATAAAACAAATTTATATCTGTTAAAATGATTTATCAATCTACTCATAAATTCACTCCTTTTTATTTCTAAAATCTAATAAGAAATTATAGCACATTTTTTCTGCTTTGTAAATATCTTTTTTTATTTTTATTAATTATTAACAAAATTACAAAAACAACCGAAAACGCAAGCAAAACACCGCAAATATCTATCCAAACATCGCCTACCTCAGCACTTCTGCCAAGACTCGGTATTAACTGAATAGTTTCATCTGTAAATGCCGAAAACACTCCTATATATGTAATATTAAGCAAGGTTGTTTTTGTTTTTTGCAAATAAAAGTTTCTAAAAAGATATAATTCAATTCCCAGAATAAAATATTCGATAAAATGAGCGAATTTTCTTATAAAAACAATAAAAAATGTATTTTGAATATCAATTCCAATAGAATTAAAAAAATCAATTATCAACTTTTTCAAACCGTTGCTTGCATTCATCGACGCATCTCCGTTACGGAACGAATTTGACCATATAAACAAAATGGAACAAATAATAACCGCAAAAAATATTATTTTTTTAGTCTTAATTTTCAAAATTATCTCCTTTAAATATCGATAAAATTGCACCCGATGCCATAAGGCTCAGATTATCGTAATTATTATTTTTAAAAATAATTTCGTTTTCAAAAACATCTTCGCCGCCGAGCGTTTTTGCTGTTCGGCAAAAACTTACTGTTGCACTCTCACCCATTACGCCCGAAAGCGTAACGGTATCGCAAAACCGCATTCCGCAAAGAATTATTTGAGAAAAATTTTGTTTTATTCGTTTCAAAACCGACTTATTCTCGGAATTTAAAATAATTGTGTTTGCATTTTTAAACATCGAAAAATCAAAAGTATTATCAGTTTCACCACAAACAAGTATATAATTCTCAGCGGTAATTTTTTTAAATTCCGCATTTTCAATAAGTAAAATTTTAGTGTTTTCACCGCTTTTCAGTAATCTATTTCCCGATACTAACATACAAGCGGTTTTTGTTTTAAGAATTTCAAAAATTTCTTTGCCGAAATTCTTTTTATGTCTGTCGTTTAAAATCAATACTTCAACCACAAAATCACCAAAATAAAAAATTTATTATTAGTTTTTGCGGTATTTTTTAATTAATTCAATTTATCGCCTAATTTTCATCGGTGTAAAACGCAGTCCGTTTTTATTCTGTTCTGCTTTTAATTTTTTAAAACCCAAATGCTCGTAAATCGGCACACCAAATGGTGAAGCATTTACGGTAAGCGACATTGTAGGGCTGTTTGAAATAGCGGTTTCAAACAGTTTTCTGCCGATTTTTTTACCGTGGTGCAAACCCGAAACATAAAACAAGGCAATGTGGTTTCCGCCGTTTCTTGTAGCAATAACACCTAAAACTTCGCCGTTTTCAACTGCACCGTAAAAAGTTAAACTGTTTAGATATACTTGATTTTTTATTATGCTGTTATAAAACTCTTTCACGCCTTCTTGCGTGTAATCAGGAGCGTCAAACTCTAAAAAAACTTCCAAAACTAATTTGGTTGCTTTTTTGATTTCGTTTTTATTTAATACTCTAATTTCCAAAAAATCACCAATCAATCTAACTGTACCGCAGTTTCAAGTGCTAACTTCATCATATCGGTAAAAGTTGTTTCTCGCTCTTTTGCGGTTGTATTCTCACCTGTAATGAAATGGTCGGAAACGGTTAGAATTGAAAGTGCATTTTTGTTTGCTTTCATAGCATTGATATACAAAGCCGCTGTTTCCATTTCAACCGCTAAAACGCCCATTTTAGCGAATTTATAAAGCGATTGCTGTTCTTTCGGCAAAAATTCGCTGTCGTTATAAAAAGCGTCGCTTGTAAGCACATT
>CACYEQ010000098.1 GCA_902773485.1 Oscillospiraceae bacterium | reverse complement strand
CGATTACCTTGCAAAGCGTGACTCCGAGTGGATGGGTAAACTTTACAGATTTTTAGGTCTTACGGTAGGTCTTATTACTCACGATGTTGAGGGTGACGACCGTAGAGAGGCTTACAATGCCGATATTACTTACTGCACTAACAACGAACTTGGTTTTGATTATCTTCGTGATAATATGGTTACTTATAAGGAGGAGCGAGTTCAAAGAGGTCACAGTTTTGCCATTGTCGATGAGGTTGACTCAATTTTGATTGATGAGGCGAGAACTCCGCTTATTATTTCAGGTCAGGGCGATAAATCGACCGACCTTTACCAAAGAGCCGATTCGCTTGCAAAATCGCTCAAAATGGTAAAAGTAAAGAATATTAATTCAAAAGAAGAAGCCGAAGAGCAGGTTGATGCCGACGGTGACTACATTGTAGATGAAAAGGCAAAAACTGCAACGCTTACTGCAAGTGGTGTTAAAAAAGCCGAAAGTTTCTTCAATATTGAAAACTTAAACGACCCCGATAATATCACAATTGCGCACCATGTAAACCAGGCTATCAAAGCACACGGCGTTATGATAAGAGATATTGACTATGTTGTTAAAGACGGCGAAGTTATTATAGTTGATGAATTTACAGGCCGACTTATGTTCGGAAGAAGATATAACGAGGGACTTCATCAGGCGATTGAGGCGAAAGAGCATGTAAAAGTTGCTCACGAATCAAAAACACTTGCAACTATCACATTCCAGAATTTCTTCCGCCTTTATGATAAACTTTCGGGTATGACGGGTACTGCTCTTACTGAGTCGCAGGAATTTGCCGAGATTTATAAACTCGATGTTGTTGAAATACCTACGAACAAACCTATGGCAAGAATTGATAATCCCGATGTTGTTTATAAAACCGAAGCCGCTAAATTTAATGCGGTTATTGATGATATTGTCGCTCGCCACGAAAAAGGCCAACCTGTGCTTGTAGGTACAATTTCAATTGAAAAATCAGAGCGACTTAGCAAGCTTCTTAAAAGAAGAGGCATTAAACACAATGTTTTAAACGCTAAAAACCACCGCCAAGAGGCTGAAATTATTGCACAGGCAGGTAAATTCGGTTCGGTTACAATTGCTACTAATATGGCAGGTCGCGGTACCGATATTATGCTCGGCGGTAACGCTGAATATATGGCAAAAGCTTCAATGAAAAAGCAGGGTTATGAAGATGAACTCATCGCCGAAGCAACAGGATTTGCCGAAACCGATAATGAAGATATTCTAAATGCAAGAAAACTTTTTGCTGAACTTAACGAAAAGTTTAAAGAAGAAATTAAACCCGAAACTCAAAAGGTAGTAGATGTAGGCGGCCTTTGCATTATAGGTACCGAGCGTCACGAATCACGCCGAATTGATAACCAGTTGCGAGGCCGTTCAGGCAGACAGGGCGACCCCGGTGAATCAAGGTTTTACATTTCGCTTGAAGATGATTTAATGCGATTGTTCGGCGGCGAGCGTCTTTACAGAATGATGGAAACACTTAATGTTGATGAGAATATGCCTCTTGAAATGAAGATGCTTTCAAAGAGCATAGAAAATGCACAGCAGAAAATTGAGTATCGCAACTTCTCAATTCGTAAAAACACGCTTGATTTTGACGATGTAATGAATGTTCAGCGTACTATTATTTACGACCAGAGGAATAAAGTTATCGACGGCGATGATATTACAGGTACAATCAAGGGTATGGTTAAAGATACGATTGATGAAATATGTAAACATTATCTTTCGTCTGATTTTGCCGAAGAGTGGAACATTGATGCTTTGAAAGGCGAACTTGACGGCTGGCTTGAATACGGTAATGCGCTTGAAATTTCGGACATTAACAAAGCAGATAGGAAAGAGATTTGTGAAAATCTTCATAAATCAGCCGAAAAGCAGTATGCGAAAAGAGAAGAAGATATTACAAGCGATGTAATGCGTGAAGTTGAGAGAGTTGTTCTTCTTAAAACGGTTGATACGCATTGGATGGACCATATCGATGCTATGGATGAACTTCGCAACGGTATCGGACTTCGTTCTTACGGTCAGCACGACCCTGTTGTTGAATACAGAAACGAAGGTTATGATATGTTCAACGCAATGACCGAATCTATTAAAGAAGAAACCGCAAAACGCATTTTAAATGTTCATGTTCGAAAAAATGAAGAAATTGAGCGTGAGCGTGTAGCAAAAGTAACGGGTGAGGCAGGTGCCGATGACGGTTCGGTTAAAAAGGAGCCTGTAAGAAAAGCAAAAAAACCGGGTAGAAACGACCCTTGTCCATGCGGAAGCGGTAAAAAATACAAAAAATGCTGCGGCAGATATGAATAAATAAGAATTAGTATTAAAGGGAGTTTTATAATGAAAATCACTATAAAATTAATTGCGTTTTTAATGTGCTTTTCAATGCTTTTTGAGTGTTGTTTTACAGGTTTTGTTGTAAATGCCGATGAATCGCAGGAAACTGAATCGCAAAGGCCCAACATTCAAATGATACCCGAAAATTCAACTGTAAAACCCGGTGATACTGTTAGAGTTGATTTTTATGTAGATAACAATGCGGGTTTTTGGGGTGCAATGTTTACCTGTAAGTTTGACAGCGGATTATCGCTTGTTGAAAGCGGAAAAACTGATTCCGATACAGGCGAAAATCTTTTGAAGTATGAAATCGGAGACTCTTTTTCAAGTTATGTATGCGTAAGTCCTGCAAATAATGATAACAAATTAACTTATGTTTATTCAAACTCAAAAATATATTATAACAATTATTATAACGGAAAAATGCTTTCGGTTTATGTAAAAGTTGATGATAATGCCAAAGAGGGTGAGTATTCAATAAGTTTTACAAATGAAGAACTTTTCAGCACAAAAAGTGCAAAAAAGTTTGTAACCGATAGTTTTGATTATATTGACGCAAAAATAACCGTTGATAACGAAGCAACACAAGATCCTGTTTTGGAAAGTCCCAATGTAGAATTGTCTGCTGATTCTCAAAATAATGTTGTGATTTCTTGGAACTCAGTTTTAAACGCTCAGTCTTATGATGTTTATAAAACCAAAAACATTTATACCTCTTATCAAAAAATCGGCAGTGTTGAACAAGGTACTTTGCAATATACTGATACCGATACACCTAATTATATGGAGTACTATTATTTAGTAAAAGCGAATTATAATAATAAGTATACTTATTCCGGCGGTGTTTCAATTACTCTTAAACCTGTTCTTTCGGTTTCTTATGAAGGCGATTATCCTGAACTTACTTGGGTAAAAGGTGATAATGCTATTTATTATGATATTTACAGAACAGAAAACGGTAAGACAACTGTTATTGCTTCCAAATTGGAAACAGACAGGTATACAGACACTTCTGCCAAAGGTTGCATTGATTATAAATATTATGTAAAGGGTATATTAAATCAATATTCTTTAAAAACATCAAATACCATTACGGTTTTATCAAAAGGTGTTCATACTCCTGCAACTGCTGTTAAAGAAAATGAAGTAAATGCTACTTGCACAACTGACGGCAGTTATGACGAAGTTGTATATTGTACCGTTTGTGGCGAAGAATTAAGCAGAGAAACTAAAACTGTATTTGCAGGCCATACAATAGAAATTCAAAATGCAAAATCTGCTGCTTGCACAGAAGTAGGATACACGGGCGATAAGATTTGTACAGTCTGCGGTGAAACTGTTGAGAAAGGCGAAGAAATCCCGGAAACAGGTCACAAACTCGCAACCAAAAACGCTAAAAAGGCAACCTATTTTTCCAAAGGTTACACAGGTAATAAAGTTTGTTCAATTTGCGGAAAGACTGTCACCAAAGGTAAAGAGGTATCAAAATTAAAGCTTGACAAACCAAAAATTAAAGTAAAAGCGGCAAGCAAATCTTTCAAAGTAAATTATAAAAAAGTTAAAGGTGCAACAGGTTTTCAGTTGCGATACAGAATCAAAGGCAAATGGATTGTAAAAAACTTTAATACTAAAAAATCTATAACTAAAACTATTAAAAAACTTAAAAAAGGCAAAAAATATAGAGTTCAAGTAAGAGCGTTTGTAAAATCGGGAAGCAAGAAAGCATACAGCACTTGGACAAAATCTAAAACCTTGATGGTTAAGAAATAATAAAAGCAGGCGAGTTTTCGCCTGCTTTTATTATTAGAGCAAAAAATAACCCGAATTAAAACATTTTAAGTCGGAAATTTTTTAACCAACGCTGTCGCTTAAATCTTTATCAGGAATATTAATTCGCTCAATGTCAGCACCGAGTGCTGTGAATTTTTCAACATAATCTTCATAGCCTCTGTCGATTAAATGAATATTTTCAATTTGAGTTATTCCGTCAGCAACAAGACCTGCAATAATCAGTGCTGCGCCTGCACGAAGGTCATCAGCCTTAACAGGTGCGCTTTTTAATTTATCAACGCCCTCAATAACTGCAACTTTGCCGTCAACCTTAATCTTGGCTCCCATTCTATCAAGATAATTTACATATTTGAATCTCGAATCCCAAACCGCCTCGGTTACCATTGAAGTTCCTTTTGCAAGCGTTAATAAAGTTACCATTTGCGGTTGCATATCGGTAGGAAATCCGGGGTGAGGTTGGGTTTTAACATTGCATTTGTGAAGGTCGCCCTTGCGTGTAACTCTAACATACTCGTCCCCCTCTTCAATGCTTACGCCCGATTCAATGAGTTTTGCCGAGATAGACTCTAAATGCTTCGGAATAACATTTTTAATTGTAACATCACCGCCTGTTGCGGCAGCGGCAACCATATAAGTTCCGGCTTCAATTTGGTCGGGAATAATTGAATAAGTGGTTGAACCTAAACGGCTTACGCCCGAAATTTTCAAAACATCGGTACCTGCACCTCGAATATCAGCACCCATGGAGTTCAAAAAGTTTGCCAAATCAACTATATGCGGTTCTTTTGCGGCATTTTCAATAATAGTTCTTCCTCTTGCTTTGCAAGCGGCAAGCATAATATTTATAGTTGCACCAACCGAAACCGTGTCAAGATAAATGCTTGTTCCTACCAACCTGTCGGCTTTCAAATCAAGCATACCGTCCTCTTTTTCGACATTTGCGCCGAGTGCTGCAAAGCCCTTTTCGTGTAAATCAAGAGGTCTTGCACAAAAATCACAACCGCCAGGTAATGCAACTTTTGCCTTTTTAAATCTGCCGAGCATTGCGCCCATAAAGTAACTCGAAGCACGGGTTTTTCTTGTCATTTCATAAGGAACAATATGTGTATTAACCCCTGCGGGGTCAATTGCAACTGTTGATTTATTAATATATTTTACAGATGCGCCGAGTCCTTTCAACATTTGTAAAATAACCGTAACATCTGCAATATTAGGTATGTTTTCAATTCTGCAAACTCCGTCACTGAGCAGTGCGGCGGGAATAATTGCAACAGCGGCATTTTTGGCACCGCTTATATACACTTTACCTTTTAAAGGATTTCCGCCTTTAATAAAAAGTTTTTCCAAACTCGTCACCTCAAAATTATATATAGAAAAGTAATTATCAAATCTATTAAACCGAAAAAAATCGCATAAATACAGGGGATTATGCGAAGTTATTTAGTAATTGTTTATTTTTACCTATTGATTATAACACATATTTTCAAAAAAATCCACAATATATTGATATTTTTTAAAATTTTTTTCATATTGAAACAAATACTAAATTATGTTACACTTATATTATGTAACAATATGAGTTGGAGATTTTATAATGATAATTTACAATGCAAAATTAAATAACAATTTATGCAGTATAAAAACTCGCGGAAAAATCATAGAAAAAATTTGCGAAAACACAAATAAAGGTGATTTTGACGCCAAAGGTAATACCATAATTCCCGGGTTGATTGATATTCACACTCACGGAATAGGCGGTGTTGATACAATGGATTGTAATTTTGAAACCCTTTGCAAAGTTTATGCCGAAAACGGAACAACTTGCGTTTTACCTACTTCTATGACGCTTGGAACCGGCAGTTTAAAAAATGCATGCAATGCAAAAACTGATTTTGAGGGTGCTGAAATTTTAGGAATTCATTTGGAAGGTCCTTATATTTCTTTGAAACGAAAGGGCGCACAAAATGAAAAATATATTAAAAATCCTTCTGTTGATGAGTTTCGTGAATTTAATAATGTAAAAATGATTACAATTGCACCTGAAAAACAGGGAAGTATGGAGTTTATTGAAGAGGCTTCTAAAAACTGCGTTGTTTCACTCGGACATACTGATTGTGATTATGATACCGCAGACAAAGCGATAAAACAAGGTGCAAATTGCGTAACGCATCTTTTTAACGCAATGCCGCCTTTGCACCATAGAGATGCTTCGTTAATTGGTGCGGCATTTGACAACAATATATATGTTCAACTTATTTGTGATGGTTTGCATATTTGCGAGTCAATGGTAAAAATTGTTTATAAACTGTTTTCAGATGAGAGAGTTATTTTAATAAGCGACAGTTTAAGTTGTGCTACTTTGCCGGACGGCAAATATAAGTCAGGCGGACTTGATGTTTATTTAAAAAACGGCGAAGCAAGGCTTGAAAACGGCACACTTGCCGGTAGCACATTTACCTTATGGCAATGTGTTAAAAAAGCGGTTGAATTCGGAATTCCTTTTAATTCTGCTGTAAAAACAGCAACCGAAACACCTGCAAATCTTTTAGGAATAAAAAAAGGTAAAATTGCCGAAGGATATGATGCGGATTTATTGGTAATTGATAATAATTTTAATATTTTAAATGTAATTATCGGCGGAAAATTTTTTAAATAAAGGCGGTAAAATATGGCTTATAAACATTTAGGTTTGATGATTGATTGTTCAAGAAATGCGGTTTTAAAATTAGAAACAGTTAAAAAGTATATCGATATACTAGAACGGCTTGGTTTTAATACATTAATGCTTTATACTGAGGATACTTTTGAAGTAAACAATCAACCGTATTTCGGTTATTTAAGAGGAAAATACAGCAAAGAAGAGTTAAAAGAAATTGATTCTTACGCTAAAAAACATAATATTGAATTAATACCTTGTATTCAAACGCTTGCCCACTTAAACGCAATTGTGCGCTGGAAAGAATACAAAGATTATACTGATATTAACGATATATTACTTGCAGGTGATGAGCGTACTTACAAACTTATTGAAGATATTTTTGAAACACTAGAAGAATGCTTTACTTCAAGAACGGTAAATATAGGTATGGATGAGGCACACATGGTAGGTCTTGGAAAATATCTTAAAAAGAACGGATACAAAAATCGTTTTGATATTTTGCTCAATCATCTTAATAGAGTTTACGAAATTGCAAGAAACCACGGGTTTAAGGCGTTAATGTGGTCAGATATGTTTTTCCGTTTAGCAAACAAAGGAAACTACTGTTCCGAGAATGTAAAATTTGATAAACGCATTACCCGTTTAGTTCCAAAAGATTTAGGGCTAATTTATTGGGATTATTATGGTGTTGAAAAAAAGCATTATGAAAATATGATAAAAGCGCATAAGCAATTTGATAATGATATATGGTTTGCAGGAGGGCTTTGGTGCTGGAACGGATTTGCCCCGCGAAACCGATTTGCAATAGAAACATTAAAGGCATCAATTCCGATAATTGAAAATAACAATATTGAAAATGTGTTTTTCACATTATGGGGTGATGATGGTAAAGAATGTTCAAACTTTGCTGTTTTACCCTCACTTTATTATGCTTCTTGCCTTGTAAGGGGAATTACAGATGTAAGAATAATAAAAGAGGGCTTTTTAAAAGAATTCCAAATTGAATTTGATGAATTTATGTTATTGGATTTGCCGAATACAACTGATAATAAGCCTGCCAGTAATTTTAATCCCGAAAAATATATGTTTTATAACGATTGCTTCTGCGGAATATTTGATTGCACTGTTTCAGATGATTTTGTGCCGAAGTATGATATTTGTGCAGAAAAATTAGATAAATTATGTGATAACAAAGATTTTGGTTATTTGTTTAAAAACTATAAGTTTTTATGTGATTTTTTGCAGATAAAATATACAATAGGCAAACGAACAAGGCAAATATATAGGTCAAAGGATTTAAACGCAATTAAACAGTTGGCTGAAAAAGATTACAGCAAAATGTTAGAGTATCTTGAAGCGTTTTATAAAACCTTTAAAGATTTATGGTTTTATGAAAATAAACCGTATGGTTTTGATGTTCAGGAAATAAGAATTGGTGGCCTCCTAAAAAGGATTGAAAGTTGCAGACAAAGGCTGTTGGATTTTGCCGAAGGAAAAATTGATGCTATTGATGAACTAGAAGAAGATATTTTGCCTGAGTTTAAAGATAAGTATTTTTACTTTAACGACTGGGCTAAAAATGTAACGGTAAATGTAATTTCTCACGAAACGCATTAAAAAACCCACTATGATTATTTAATCATAGTGAGTTTTTAAATTTGTTGATTATTAAATATTCTCAAGACTTTTTGCTAAAAATGCTTTGGTTTTTTCGGATTTCGGATTTCCGAAAACTTCACTCGGAGTTCCTATTTCTTCAACAATACCGTCTGCCATAAAAATAACTTTATCGGCAACACCTCTGGCAAAATTCATTTCGTGAGTAACAACAATCATTGTGCGGTCGTTACCTTTTAATTCTTTAATAACCTTTAAAACTTCGCCTGTAAGTTCAGGGTCGAGCGCACTTGTGGGCTCGTCAAAACACAGAATATCAGGGCGCATTGCGAGTGCTCTTGCAATAGCAACACGCTGTTGCTGACCGCCTGAAAGTTGACAGGGGTAAAAATCTCTTTTTTCAGAAAGTCCTACTGTTTCAAGCAGTTCATCGCCGTTTTTCTCTATTTCCTCAACGCTTTTTATACCTATTTCAATACCGTTTTTAAGTGCTAATTTTGGTGCAAGAGTGATATTCTCAAATGCAGTATATTGTGGAAAAAGATTAAAATTTTGAAAAACCATTCCGAAATGCAAACGGTTTTTGCGTATAGTTTTATCATTAAGTTTTATGTTTTCATCAAAAATAGTTTTACCGTTTACTGTAATGCTGCCCGAATTTGCGATTTCAAGAAAGTTTAGGCAACGAAGCAACGTTGTTTTGCCTGAACCCGAAGAGCCGATTATTGCCAAAACTTCGCCTTGATTCAGCGAAAAACATATATTTTTTAAAACTTCGGTTTTTCCAAAATGTTTTTCAATGTTTTTTACTTCTAAAATTGCCATAATCTTTAACTCCTGAAATAACTTAGTTTCTTCTCAATTAATCCGAAAAGAATAGTTAAAATACCGCTAAAAAGAAGATAATAAACGCCTGTAAAGAACAAAGGCCAAACAGCTCCTGAAATACCGTAAGAACCTTTTAAGAACGCTTCACTCGACCAAATTATTTCTTGAAAAGCAATAATTCTTGCAAGCGAAGTATCTTTTACCAGAGTTATAATCTCGTTAGACATAGGCGGAACAATTCGCTTAATCATTTGCAAAAGCGTTATTTTAAAAAAGATTTGACTTTTTGAAAGACCTAAAACCTGTCCCGCTTCTTGCTGACCGTGAGGCACACCTTGAATACCGCCTCGGTAAATTTCGGAAAAATAGCAGGCATAGTTTATTATAAAAGCAACTATTGTTGCAATAAATCTGCCTGTTTCCGCTTGCCCCCAAAAATTATATATATGTAAAATAATGCCCGGACCGTAATAAATTATTAAGAGTTGGAGCATAAGCGGAGTACCTCTTATAATCCAAACAAAAGTTTTAACAACTGCCGAAAGCGGTTTAAACTTCGACATTGAGCCGAACGAAATAATAAGTCCTAACGGCAACGCACCTAAAAGCGTTACTATAAAAACTTTTAAAGTTTGCAAAAACCCATCGTTTAATGCTGAAAAAACAGTAGGAAATTGCTCAAAAAATAAGTCCATAAGAGTTTAAAAATCCTTTCTATAATCAAGGCGAAAACAGAGAGCAAAATAAATTTACTCTCTGCTTAAAAATATTGCTTTTTAAAAACTATTTAATAAGAGCGGCTTGAATTTTATATTCTTCTGCAAGTTTTTGCATTGTGCCGTCTTGCGTTGCAGTTTTGAAGAAATCGTTTATTTTTTCAACCAAATCAGAACCTTTTCTGAAACCTACGCCGTATTCTTCGCTGTTAAGCGAGGCGGTATATGTAAGGTTTTCGTAACTTGTGCCTTCGCCTACCATTGCAGCAGCCATAAGCGAGTCGATAATAGCGGCATCAGAAGTTCCTGCGGCAACTTCCATAAGAGCGGTTGCTTGGTCTTTAACTTCGGTGAATTTGAATTTATTATCTTTTGCAACAGTAGCACCTGCCGAACCTTTTTCAACTGCAAATTGAAGTTCTTTGCAAGCATTGGCGGTTTGATATTTGTCAGCCTTATCTTTCGGAACAATTACAACCTGAGCGTTGTTGCAATATGCGTTTGAACAATCCATGGCAGATTTAACTTCATCTGTTAAAGTCATACCGTTCCAAACACAGTCTATTGATTTACCGTCGAGTTCCATTGTTTTGTTATCCCAGTCAATTTCAACAAACTCTGCTTTTACTCCGATACTTTCAGCAAATTTTTTAGCCATATCAGCGTCAAAACCAACCCAATCTTTTGAGCCTTTTTCTTTGTAATCCATAGGCTCAAAATCTGTAATACCAACTACTAATGTGCCTTTGTCTTGCACATAAGCTAAATCAGAATCAGATTTTGCGGTGCCTTTAGAATCTTTACTTTCGCTCGAAGAACCGCAAGCACAAACGCTTACCATTAAAGCGAGAGCCATTAAAAATGCAATAAATTTTTTCATTGTAAATTACCTCTTTCTGTTTACGAAATATTTTATTACTTTACCATAGTAACACAGTAAAGAAAATTTGTCAACCGTTTTTGCCAAAATAATTGAATATATCTTGATTTTTATTTGTTTTTATTTTATAATTTTTACAAACAATTATTAAAGGAATAAATATATGACATTAAAAGATTTGAAAGTGGGAGAAAGTTGCATAATAAAAAAAGTAGGCGGAGAGGGAGCACTTCGCCAGCATTTTTTAGATATGGGCGTAATTCCGCAGGCAAAGGTTGAATTGATAAAATTTGCACCTATGGGCGACCCTATGGAGTTGCTAGTTCATGGGTATGAACTTACGCTTCGTCTTGATGACGCCGAAAAAATTGAGATTGAAAAAGTTTCTTCTTCGAAAAAGGAACTTGAAAATCCTGTTGCAAAAAGCAATAAAAAATCAGCGCACCCGGGTTTTGGTGAAGAGGGTAAATATCATGTGAAAAAAGATGAAAATCCTTTGCCGAAAGGTACTGTTAGGACTTTTGCGCTTGCAGGCAATCAAAACTGCGGTAAAACAACGCTTTTTAATCAGTTGACAGGTGCAAACCAGCATATCGGCAATTTCCCCGGTGTTACCGTTGACCGCAAAAGCGGTGAAATAAAAGGTCATCAGAATACGCTTGTTACCGACCTGCCGGGTATTTATTCGCTCTCGCCTTATTCTTCGGAAGAAATTGTTTCAAGAGAGTTTATTTTAAATGAAAAGCCGACAGGAATAATTAATATTGTAGATGCTACAAATATTGAACGAAATTTGTATCTTACATTGCAACTTATGGAACTTGATATACCTATTGTTCTAGCACTTAATATGATGGACGAAGTAAGAGGCAACGGCGGAACGATAAGAATAAACGAGATGGAAGAAATGCTCGGTATTCCGGTTGTGCCAATTTCCGCTTCAAAAAATGAGGGTGTTGATGAACTCGTAAAACACGCTGTACATATTGCAAAGTATCAGGAAAAGCCGGGCAGGTGCGATTTTTGTGATAAACATCATAACGGCGGTGCTGTTCACCGTTGTATTCATGGGGTTATGCACCTGATTGAGGATCACGCCGAAGACGCAGGTATTCCTATTCGTTTTGCTGCAACGAAAATAATTGAGGGCGATGAAATCGTTTTAAAATCTCTTAATCTTACGCAAAATGAAATCGAAGCAATCGAGCATATTATTAAACAAATGGAAAGCGAACGAGGACTTGATAGAGCCGCCGCCATTGCGGATATGCGATTTTCTTTTATAAATGAATTATGTGAAAAAACGGTAGTAAAGCCGAAAGAGAGCAAAGAACACAAACGCTCTCGAAAAATTGACAGAATTTTGACAGGCAAATTTACTGCAATTCCGTCTTTTATAATAATTATGGGGCTTACTTTTTGGCTTACTTTTAATGTAATAGGTTTGTTTTTGCAGAGTTTATTGCAAGAAGGGATTGATTTTTTAACCGACCTTTGCGAAAAAGCACTTGTAAGTGCAAATGTCAGCGAAATATTGCGGTCGCTTGTGATTGACGGGATCTTCGGAGGAGTTGGAAGTGTGCTGAGTTTTGTGCCTATAATAGTTACGCTGTTTTTCTTTCTCTCAATGCTTGAAGACAGCGGTTATATGGCGAGAGTGGCTTTTGTTACCGATAAATTGCTTAGAAAAATCGGACTTTCGGGCAGAAGTATAGTGCCTATGTTGATAGGTTTCGGTTGCACTGTTCCCGGAGTTATGGCAAGCAGAACTCTGCCGAGTGCAAGAGACAGAAAAATGACCATTATGCTTACACCTTTTATGAGTTGTACTGCAAAACTCGCTATTTACGGATTTTTTGCAAACGCATTTTTCAAAAATTATGCGGGATTTGTTATGATAGGTCTGTATCTTTTGGGAATATTGGTAGGAATAATTTTTTCACTTATTTCAAAAAGCACAATTTTTAAAGGTGAGGCGGTGCCGTTTGTAATGGAATTGCCAAACTACCGAATGCCCGGCGCCAAAAATGTTGTTCGGTTACTTTGGGATAAAGCGAAAGACTTTTTACAAAGAGCGTTCACAGTAATTTTTATCGCTTCGATTATAGTTTGGTTTTTGCAAAATTTTGATTTTGGGATGAATGTTGTTTCTAATTCAAAAAACAGTGTTCTAGCGGTAATTGCAGGAAAAATTGCACCTGTTTTTTCACTTTTGGGATTTGGCAGTTGGCAAATTGTAACCGCACTTATTGCAGGCTTTTTAGCAAAAGAAAGTGTTGTTTCGACTCTTTCGGTACTGTTAGGAGAAGCAAGCGTTTTATCGCTGATCGATTGGAAATCGGCTGTATCTCTGCTCGTTTTCTGCTTGTTATATACTCCTTGTGTTGCGGCAATTGCAGCAATCAGGCGAGAACTCGGTGCTAAATGGGCTGTTTTAATTGTTATTATTCAATGTGTTATTGCATATTTTGTGGCATTGGTCGTAAGAGCAGTTTTATTAATTGTTTAATTTGATGATTTTATCACAATTTTAGTTAAATTTGACATATTGACTTAAATAATTCCTTGCTATAAAATAAAGTAAAAGGAGTTGATTTTATGAAATCAAAAAAAATGTTTGTAATTATACTTTCAATTTGTTTGATGATTTGTAATTTTTCGTCTATTAGCGTATATGCGAGTTCAAAGTTTAAAGTAACTTCTGTTTTGGTTGCAAATTATTATATTAAGATAAAACACAGTAAGGTTAGCAAAGCAAATTACTATAATATTTACCGAAAACTCGGTTCTGCAAAATATAAAAAAATAAAAAGTAAAAACAAAAAAACTACTTACACAGATTACAAAGTTTACGGTAAAAACAAAGTTAAATACAAAGTTATTGCTTATTCAAAAAGCGGTAAAAAACTTAAAACAGCAACAAGCAAAGCAGTAACTTTTAATAAAGTTTCTAACAATGATTTTGAAAAGAAGGTTGTTGATTATATTAATAATTACCGGAGTATGAGCGAGTTGCAAACGCTTAAAGTTTCACAGGATTTGAATAAAATTGCAAAAATTCGAGCAAAAGAAATTACAAAAAAGTTTTCTCACACAAGACCTGACGGAACTATAAGAGAATTAATAAAAAGATATCAAAACAGAACATATCACGAATGGGGCGAGAATTTACAAAACAGAATAATCGGTGAAGACGATAATCTTTCTTATGAAATTTTTAAAGCGTGGAAAGAATCGCCCCCACACAACGAAAATATGCTTTTAAAACAACATAGATATATTGGTATTTCAATAATTAAATACACTGACGGATATTATTATGCTACTCTCATTTTGAGCGGATTTTAATAATAAAAGCAAAAACCGACTTCTTTTTTTGAAGTCGGTTTTTAAGTTGAAAATAAAATTATTTGCTTAAAAAGTCATTTAACTTTTCGACTAATTCATCAGCGTCAACACCGTGAACCGCACAAGCATCTGCAATTGATTCACCACGGGACGCCGGGCAACCGAGACAATGCATTCCCATTTCCAAAAAGAACGGTGCAGTTTCGGCATCAAAATCAAGAACATCACCGATAATGGTATCTTTTGTAACTGTCATTTTATTTTTCCTTTCGTCAAATTATTTTTATATTTTAACAACGCTTTTTTGAAATTCTAATCCGCTTACGCGAATTTCTTTTTCAAGCATTGTATAAAAATCTGTATATGAAGCCTCTTTTAAAAAGTATTCTTCCGCCCTCTTGCCTTGTTTTTTAGCGTCGGCAAATGATGAAACAATAGGCAATTTTGCGGCTCTTTTCATCTCTTTTAGCAAAGGCAAAGCGTTTTCTGAAAAACCCAAAACCCTTATATAAGGTGAATTTTCGTAATCGTGAATCTGTAAAACCGCATTTAGAATAATTCTGCGAATACGAGAAAGGGTATAGCGTTTTGCTTTCACATTTTCAAAGAATTCGTCTAATTTTTTTGAGACCTTTGCCGAATTTAAAATTCTCTGCTCCAATCCTTCGTTAATATCGGCAAGAGATAAATACTCCTCTCTTTTCATATTGCGAAGAATGTGCAGTAAAACTCGCTCGCCGTTTTGCAAAGTTGCGGTGTTTTTAAAAATGTCGCCTTCAATTTCCGGAATAAACCGGTAAAAATCTTCACCATTTAAAATCATTTCACGAATTTTTGAACCGCTTGCTATATTATCGTCTGTTTTTTCGTCATTATGCAAAACTTTGCTTCGTTTTATTGCAAAAGGCGAAATGCTTGAATCTAATTTTTTAATCGCCCTTAAATACTCAATTCCCAAAACATCATTTGGATTTTTTAAAACTGCGGAATACTTTTCGCCGTAAACTTTTTCAACAGCATTATCAAAAGAAACTGCGTAACCCTCGCCTTTTTCAAGGTTGCTTTTCAGAATCTTAATTACTTTGCTGTTTTCGTAAACTTCATAGGCAAATTTTTGCAAAACCTCTAAATTTCCGCTTTCGCTGCCAAAGGCAAGCGTATTTACAATATTTGTATTATCAAGCACACTCAAAGCACCAAATGCGTATTTCTCGGCAGGCGACAGGCAGTAGCAGGTAGGAATTTCAAGTACCAAATCGGCTCCGTTTTTTATCGCAGTTTTCGTTCTTGCCCATTTATCAATAATAGCACAATCGCCACGCTGAACGAAGTTTGAACTCATTGCTACAACGACAAAATCAAATCCTTGCGATTTAATTTTATTTATTTGATAAAGATGACCGTTGTGAAAAGGGTTGTATTCCCCAACAATTCCCGCAGTTTTCACTTGCATCACCTCAAAATCACAAGTTTTATTATTTGATTAAATTATAGCATAATGTATCACCTTTTGCAACAAAATGGTGAAAATAAAAAATTTAAATAGTAATAAATCAAAAAATTATTGAAATTTTAAATATTTGTGATATAATTAATTAGTAATATGTAAAATACAAGGCGGTGGTAACAAATGAGTAACGATTCAATTCCCCGAAGTCGGCGTGAATTAATTTTTGGACTAATTGCATTTGTTATCAGTGCAAAAACAGTCCTTTGAGCGTATTTTAACAAAATATGCTCTGTTTTTCAATTTGAAAAAAAGGAGAGTTTTATTATGATTTCATATTACAAAACCGCCGATAACGGTATAATTACACAAATTAATAATTACGAGCAGGGTTGCTGGGTAAATGCTTTCGAGCCTGACAGTAATGATATTAACACACTTAAAAATCTCGGCGTTGAGCCGGATTTTATTCTTGACTCGCTTGATGAGGAAGAATCTTCACGTATTGAAATTGAGGACGATAACACTTTTATAATTTTTGATGTACCCTGCGTTGAAAAAGAGAATGACAATATTATTTACAACACCGCTCCGATAGGCGTTATTGTTACAAAAAATAATGTTGTTACAATCGCAAGAAAAACCAATCCGGTTTTGATGGATTTTACCCACGGCGTTGTAAAAAATGTGAGAACACAGTACAAAACAAATTTTGTTTTAACAATGCTTTTCAGAATGGCTACAAGATATTTGCAATATCTTCGCCAGATTGACAGATATTCTTCAAATCTTGAAACAAAACTGCGTAAATCGATGAAAAACAAGGAACTTGTTCAGTTGCTTGACCTTGAAAAATCGCTGGTTTATTTTCATACCTCGTTAAAGGCGAATGAAATTACAATCCGCAAAATTTCACGAGGAAAATTTTTAAAACTTTATGAGGAAGATCAAGATTTGCTAGATGATGTTTTAATTGAAATGTCGCAGGCTATTGAGATGTGCGATATTTACTCGTCAATTCTTTCGGGTACTATGGACGCTTTCGCTTCGGTTATTTCAAATAACCTTAACATTGTAATGAAAGTGCTTACTTCGATTACCATTTTAATGGCTATTCCTACAATGGTTTTCTCGTTTTACGGAATGAATATCGGCGATGGTGTTTCAGGCGCGTTACCTCTTGCTAATAATATGTGGTTTGTAACTATTTTCACCGTTGCAATAACGGCAATAGTCGGATTTATTCTTTATAAAAAGGATATGTTTTAATGAATAACAATAAAAACGGTCAGCGTTTGCTGACCGTTTTAAAATGTAAAATTAATGCTTTTCAGGTAAATAAGCTTCGTATTTTTTAAGGGTTTGTCTTAATTCATCTGTATTTACATTGTGAATATTGACATTTTCTTGTTTTGCCGCCATAGCAGCAGCAACACCTGCCGCCTCGCCTTCGCAAAGACAACAAGGCATAATTCTGGTTGAACCCTGCGTAATTCTGTCTGTTGATATTGTTTTGCCTGCAACTAAAAAATTATCAAACGCTTTCGGACAAAGACAACGGTAAGGAACGCCGTACGATTCGCCGTCTTTATAATGTTCAAAGCGGTTGTCGGAATGTTCATGCCATTCATCGTTCTCTTTTGCAGATTTATGTATATCAATAAAATAATGATTTCTGCAAATTTCATCATCAAAAGAACGGCGGGCAAGATAGTCGTCAAGATTAAATGTGTAATCGCCTACAATTCTTCTTGACTCTCTTATTCCGAGAGTCGGCGCAGTTTGAACAAGGTAAGCGTTTTTAAAAGCAGGGTGATACTCTTTTAAAGCTTCAACATAGCGGTGCGCTAAATCCCTGCCCTCTAAAATTCCTTTTGAAACTTCGCTTGGCTCGGTAGAGTGAACATTCCAAATATGACCTGCATTAAAACTGTAAGTTCTCGGCCCTACTTTGCTAATGCAAAGGTGAGAATCTGGAATGTTATATTTGCCGTCGGCAATTATTTTATGTATAGCGCTTTTTTTGTTACCGCCGTAAAGACTGGGCTCTTTGTTTATAATATCTTCATCAACATTCGTCAGAGTAAAGCACATTGTAGACGGCTGAACTTCACCGTTATCGCCGATTTCAAACTCACCGCCTGAAAAAGCGTAAATATCGGCATCGCCTGTACAGTCAACATAAACATTTGCTTTGTAAGCGGAAATTCCCGATTTGTTCGCCACAATTAATGCTTGGACATTTCGCTCATCTTTCATAACTGTATCGCAAACAATTGAGTGAAAAAGCACTTCAACTCCGAATTCGTTTACCAAATTCTCATAAACCTGTTTAAGTGCTTCGGAATCAATAGAAACCCAATCATAATGGTCTTTTTCTATATGAGGCATTTTTGCTTTTGTTTCAAGAAAAACCCTTTTTGAAAGACCACCGTAAATAATTCTAATACCGTCAGTATAAGGAGTCCAAGCAGGAACAAGTCCCGTTACCGCCATACCGCCGAGTTCACCGCTTTGCTCTATAAGTAAAGTTTTTACACCCTCTCTTGCAGCAGCGACCGCAGCGGCAATACCCGATGGGCCACCACCTGCTACTATTATATCGTAATCATTATGAACAGTTAAATCTTTTCCGTTAAATTTAATTCCCATAATTAAATCTCCCTTATTTTAACATTAAAGTCATTATAAACCAATAATATTAAAAAATCAATAACGGCTTTATATTATATTTATTTTTCAAAATTATTGTAAAACCCTGAATAATCGGCACATCCGCAAGGTTTTTCAATATTTTTAAAAGAGGGTTTTAATGAACATACAGCGATTATGAATTCTAAACTAAAAAACATATTATTCTAAATAAAATATTGACATATTTTGAATATAGTGGTATCATTAGAGTAATGTGGAGATATGTATGCTATGATTAGTATGAATATATATCAATTTCTTACATTCAGGCGAACACGCGGCCTGTTTAAATATATTACATTTAATAACAGCGGTTAATATATTAGGAGGTTCTGTAAATGGACTGGTTGTTTTATACCATTGCAGTCGCCGCCGTCATTGTAGTTGGAATTATTTGTTTTATTTTAGGTTCTTCTCACCGTAAAAAAATCGCTGAGAATGAAATAGGTTCTGCGGAAGCGGAAGCAAGAAGAATATTGTCCGATGCAATGAAAAATGCGGAGGCTAAGAAAAAAGAGTCTGTTCTTGAAGCAAAAGACGAGATTTATCAGATGCGTAATGATGCCGAAAAAGAAATCAAAGAACGCAGAAGTGATGTACAGCGTCAAGAAAGAAGACTCCAACAAAAAGAAGAGTCGTTAGACAAAAAACTGGAAAATTACGAGAAAAAAGAAGAGAAACTTCAACAAAAACTCAAAGTTGTTGATGAAAAAACCGAAGAGTTAGATGAATTAAAATCTGCTCAAAGAGATATGCTAAAAAAGATTTCGGGCTATTCTGTTGAAAAAGCCAAAGAGGAACTTTTAAAAAGCGTTGAAGATGAATTAATTCACGACAAAGCGGTACTTATTAAGGACTATGAGCAAAAAACAAAAGACGAGGCTGAGAAAAAAGCAAGAGAAATTATTGCTTTGAGTATTCAGCGTTGTGCTGCTGACCACACAAGCGAAACTACTGTTTCGGTTGTAAATCTTCCGAATGACGAAATGAAAGGCAGAATTATCGGCAGAGAGGGTAGAAATATTACCGCTCTTGAAACTCTTACAGGAGTTGACCTTATTATCGATGATACACCCGAAGCAATTACTGTTTCGTGTTTTGACCCGATAAGAAGAGAAATTGCAAGAACTACGCTTGAAAAACTTATTTCCGACGGCAGAATTCATCCTACCCGCATTGAGGAAATGTATGAAAAAGCCAAAAGAGAAGTTGAAAATATCATTAAAGCCGAGGGTGAGCGAGCAATTCTTGATACAGGTGTTCGCGGTATTCACCACGAACTTGTAAAACTTCTGGGTAAATTGCATTTCAGAACAAGTTTCGGTCAAAATGTATTAAAACATTCTTTGGAAGTTTCTTATATTTCGGGGCTTATTGCTTCGGAACTCGGCGAAGATGTTACCCTTGCAAAGCGTGCAGGTCTTTTACACGATATAGGCAAAGCGCTTGACCACGAAATGGAAGGTTCACATATTCAACTCGGCGTTGATGTTGCAAAAAAATATAAAGAGAGCGAGGCAGTTGTTCACGCAATTCACGCTCACCATGGCGATGTTGAGGCAAAAACAGTTATCGCTTGCATTGTTCAGGCGGCTGACGCAATTTCTGCTTCAAGGCCGGGTGCAAGAAGAGAGAATATCGAGAATTACATTAAGCGTCTTGAAAGATTGGAAGAAATTGCAAACGCTTATAAAGGCGTTGAGCGTTCTTATGCTATTCAGGCGGGCCGAGAAATCAGAATAGTTGTAAAACCAAATATTATTGATGATGATAAAATGGTTATTGTTGCTCGTGATGTTGCAAAGCAGATTGAGGAAGAACTCGATTATCCGGGTCAAATCAAGGTAAATGTAATACGCGAGAGCAGAACTGTTGACTATGCAAAATAAAAAAATCGAGAGCAATTTAGAGTGGTTGCTCTCGATTTTTTCGTGTTAAAAAGATTTTTTATAATTTTTTAAAAAAACAGTTTAAATTTTCTATATATTGTGTTATAATAAATTATAATTACATAAATAATGTTATTTTGGGTCAAGAAAGGGTAATTTTATGCCTTTTGAAGATAAAAAAATTCACAGCGATATTGTCGCAGGAAGAAATGCGGTATCAGAGGCGTTGCGTTCAGGCAGAGAAATAGAATATCTTATGACAGCGCGCGGAACAGGCGGCAGCATTTTGCCGATAATTGCAGAATGTAAAAAAAGGGGTATTCCCGTTAAAGAAATGCCCCGTCAAAAGTTAGATTTTAAACTACCGGGTGTAAATCATCAGGGCGTTGCTTTGGTAGTATCATCGGGCGACTATTCAACTCTTGAAGAAATAGTTGAATTTGCAAAAGCAGATGAAAAGCCAGCTTTTATATTAGTTTTAGATGAAATTGAAGACCCTCATAACTTTGGTGCAATAATAAGAACCGCCGAAGCGAGCGGAGTTCACGGAATTATTATTCCGAAACGCCGTCAGGTAGGCATTAACAAAACGGTTTATAAAACCGCTTGCGGGGCTTGCGAATATGTTAAAATAGCACGTGTTTCAAACCTTGCGACTGCAATAGATTATTTGAAAGAAAACGGAATTTGGGTTTACGGTACCGATATGAACGGTGAAAACATATTTTTAACCGATTTTAGGGGCGATACCGCACTTGTTATCGGGAACGAGGGTAAAGGTATAGGCAGACTCGTTAAAGAAAAATGTGATTTTTGCGTAAAAATTCCGATGTTCGGTAGAATTAATTCGCTGAATGCGTCGGTTGCAGCGGGAGTTGCAATGTATTCGGTTGTAAATAACAGAGAAAATTTTTGAAATTTATAAGGAGCGGGAAGAATGAGCGATAATTTTTCAATTGAAGATATTTTAAAAGAAGTCGAAAATATGACTCAGTCGCACTATATTTCAAGTGACGCTGAAAAAGCAAAACCTACCCCGAAAGCAAAATCATCTAAAAAAGCAGTTGTTAACGACGAAGTAAATCAATTAAACTTTTTTGACCAGGCTGATTTTTTGAATGGCACAGAGAATAGGATGGAAGAAAAGGCAGAAGAAACAAAGCAAGAAGTTGTTTCTGAAAAACCTGAAATAAAGGAAGAAGAGCCAAAAAGTGAAGAAACTGTCAAAGAAATAAGAAAAGAGCCTGAAATTAATGAAAATGATGCTTTTAAACCTAAACAAGAACCCGAAAAACCATCTGATGATTTTTTAAATTTGGTTGAACAGCAGTTAAAAAAAGACTTTTCTCCAAAGAAAAAAACGAAACCCGAAGTGAAAATTGGTGATAACGGTGAAGAAATAATAGGCGGTTTTACTATTAAAAATACAATTAAAGAACCTGTAAAAATCGATAGAGAAGAAAAAGCAGAAATTAACGAATCTAAGGAAAAAGAGGAAGAAAAGGTTCAGCCTTTTAAACCTGAGGAAGAAGTGCCTGTTTTTGAATCTGCCGAGCAGGAAGAATCGGAACCACCGATAGAATTACCGGTAGAAGACCCGGAAGAGGAATTTTTAGATAAAAAAGCACTTAAAGCACAGAAAAAAGCCGAGAAAAAGGCTAAAAAATTAAGAAAAAAAGAAGAAAAAGCGCAAAAAAAAGAGGCTTTTCAAGAAATAGATGAAGAATTAGAAAAAGAACTTGAAGAAGAATTTAAAGAAGAGGCAACTTCGGATACAATAGTTTATAATACCGACCGGTTTAAAAAGGCAGTTGAAGAGGAAAATAAGAAACATTCTGCTTTTATCGAGCATAAGCCTGAGCATTTGTTAAGTGCTGACGAAATAAAGAATAACTCTATAAATGAGACTGATTCGTTTAATTTAGGCGAAAACATAAAGAATATTACAAAACCATCTAAATCAACTAGCTTTGCAAAGGGTGTAAATAAAACCAAAGATAATGAGTTAGAACAACAATTTAAACGCCCTGATTCTGTTAAAAAAGACGAAGAGCTTGATGAAATAAAACAGACTGAAAAGTTTCAAACTGAAAGAGAAGAAAATAATGAAATTTCATCAAAAGGAAATAGTATTCCCCTTTCGGCAAATATTGATTATCAAAAATATATTGACGAAGATGAAATCAAATATACCGATGATAAAAAAGAAGATGTGCCTTCACAGGGTAAAAAATTTGCTGTAAAGAAATCAAGAATAATTGAAGAAAAAACTTTTGACTATTCCGAAGATGAGAGTTCAGATGAAGACGTTATTGACGATTATAGCACAATTGAAGATGAAGAACCTGTAAAATTCGACCTTGAATTAAGTTATAAAAAGGTTTCGCATCGTCTTGTTGGAAGCGTTTTGATTTTTATTGTTTCGTTTGTGTTAACCGCACTTCCTTCGATGAACAGTTCGTTAATTTCAGCAATTTCTCCTGTTAATAATTTTACTGGATTTTTAGTTGTAAACGCTACTTGCCTGCTTGCGGTTATCATTGCGAATGCTTCAAGCATTTTCAGAGGATTGGGCAGTTTTTTCAGTTTTAAACCTGACGCTGATTCGCCTCTTTCGATTGCAACTTTATTTGTTGCAGCACAAAGTGCTATCGCATTTGTGCCCGATTTAGCCTCTTATGCAAAAAATTTACCGTATTTCACTTCGGCACTTGCGTTTGGCTTTGTTATGACTTTGATAGGCAAAAAGAATATGATTGCACGAATTAAAGAAAATTTCAGGTTGGTTGCAAATCAGAATGTAAAAGAATCTTGCTTTATTGCAGATGAGCGTATGGGCGAGTTGCTGGAATCTGATGATTTTGTCGGAACGCCGACAGTTGCTTGTTCAAAAAGCGTATTAAATTTACACAATTATTTAAGAAATTCTTATTGCGAAGACCCTGCTGACAGCACTGAAAAATTGTTTTCAAGAATTGGATTTGTAGCATCGGTTATAACAATTGTTCTAATATATTTAACAACCAAAGATATTGTTAAAGCGATTAGTTTCGGCACCGCAGTAGCGGTTGTAAGTGCCCCGGTTTCGGTAATATGGGCGGTTAATTCCGCTATTAAAAAGGCTAGCGACCGTTTCAGAACAAATGGCGGTATGATTTCGGGATATAACGCAGTTGAGGAATTTTCTGAAACCGATTGCGTAGCAATTAAATCAGCTGAACTTTTCCCGGCAGGCTCGATAGAACTTTTGAGCCTTCATGCTATGGGCGACCACTCAATTGAAGATATTATCTTAAAATCGGCTTCGCTTACTATTAGCGCAGGCGGACCTTTGGCAGATGTTTTTGATAAAATTATTGACGGCAGAAGAAAAATGCTTTTTAATGTTACTGACATAGTTTATGAAGACGGTTTGGGACTCAGCGGTAAAATCGACGGAAGAACTGTCAGAATAGGTAACAGAAAATTAATTGATTCTTACGGAATTTACGGATTAGACGATAACAGAATTGAACAAAAGGCTCAAAAGGAAGGTTTTTTTGTAGTTTATACCGCTGTTGATGACGAAGTTGGCGGAATGTTTGCGATAAAATATAAATCAGTCGACCCCGATATAGAGGACGGTTTGATTGAACTTGTGAATTCAGGCGTTACAATTGCCGTTAAATCAAATGACCCGAATGTTACTCCTGAATTAATTGAAAGAGTTTTTGAAATTCCCAAAGAATATGTTGTTGTAATGCCGTCGCATTCGGTTGAGTACTATGATTCTTTAACAAGGCCTTCAAAAAACGGCAACGGAATGTTATCTTATCCTACCGATAGATTTTCGGTTTTTGCAATGCTTATTTCAGCCTGCAAAAAGTTGAAATCAAAAATTTCTTTTGTAACAACATTTCAATCAATCTTAACTGTTTTAGGATTTAGTTTTTGTATGTTTTGTGCAGTTTTAAAAGACAGTTTTGATTTTATAACACCGTCAAGAATTGTTTTGTATCAGTTGGCGGTAGGTTTGTTAACCATATTTTTCTCTTCAATAATTAAAAAAATAAAGTAGGTTGAAAATGGCTCAAAAAATTTACAGTTCCAATGAAAATAAATTAAAAAGCGGCCGAATTATGGCAGTTTTGTGGGTTTTGCTGGTTTTAGTTGTTGTTGTGGCAATGGTTTTTTCGATAGTTTTTGTTAAAAATCTTGAAAACGACAAAAACGGTGAAGGTCAAACAGCAAAAAAACAAAATCTTTTGGCAAATGTCTTGCTTTGCGTTTGTGACAGCGAAAATAAAAACGTAAAACCGCAGTTTATTTTGGTAGGGTTTAACAGCGAAGAGAGTAAAATTAGAGTTACCGAAATCCCCGCAAATATTAAGATTAAAGGATCAGTCAAAACCGCCATTGCTGAGAAAATGTTTGATTACGGTGGCGGCAAATATTTAAAAGACGCTATTGAAAATTATTACAACATAAAGGTTGATAAGTATTTGAGTTGCAATATGACCGAAGTTGAAGTTTTTGTCGAAAAACTTGGTGGTTTAGATTATAAAATAAAATCTAAAATGAAACAGGTCAATTCCGACGGAAATCTTATTACAAATTTAGTTGCTGGAAATCAGCATTTAAATGGTAATCAGTATTGTCAGTTTTTGCGGTATGACGGTTGGAAAAACAGCGTAAAAAAAGCCAAAGAAAGGGCAGAATTGCTCAAAACTTTAATAAACAGTTATAGTAAAACGATTACTTCCGAAGATATTATTTCACTTTATGAAAAAATTTCAAATAAATTTGATACTGATATTTCAATTATTGAAATGAACGATTTTTCGCTGAAATTCAGAGAGTTTAAAGATATTGAAAATCCTGCAACAGTGACCGATGTAGATTTTGCTGATAAAGATATAACTGCGGTTAAACTCGGTGAATACTATAAAAACAATAAATAAGAAAAAAACAACAGTCGCTTTATACGACTGTTGTTTTAGTTTTTTAAGAATATTCTTGAATGTAATTAATTAATTTTTTGCAATCATTCCAGCGACCTGCTGATTTTTTGCTGCCGAGAACGGTAAAAATATATGTATTGCCCCTGTATTTATAAGCACCGCAGAAACAGTAGCCCGCTTTTTTAGTATAGCCTGTTTTACCGCCGAGCAGGCAAGAGTAATCATAAAGCAGAATGTTGGTATTATTTATTCTATATTTTTTATCCTTTTTTACATTTTTGAAAGTGTATGTTTTTTTGCCGATTGTTTTTATAAACTCGTCAAAAGTCAAATTTTGTGACATAATAAGCGAAAGGTCGTATACCGATGAATAATGCTTTTTATTGTGAAGTCCATGAGGTGTTACAAAATTTGTGTGTTTACAACCCAGCTGTTTTGCTCTGGTATTCATCATTTTAGCGAATGTTTTTGTGCTTTTGCTGAGATTTTCGGCAATTGCCGTTGCAGAATCATTTGAAGAACAAATCATCATAGCGCCAAACAAATCTTTTAAATAAAAACTATCATTCGGTTTTGAATTTAATGCTCCGTAAGGAGTTTTTGCTGCATTTTTTGAGATTTTTACCTTGCTTTTCATATTGCCTTTTTCAAGAACCAAAAGCGAAGTCATTAGTTTTGTTGTGCTTGCATTAGGCAATTTTTTGTTCATTTTTTTGTCGTATAATACCGCATTTTGGTCGGCTCTTATTATTACGGCGCTTTTTGAATTAAGCGATAAGGTTTTTATGTTTCTTGAAAAAACGGTAATCTCTTTTGAAATATATTCTTTGAAATTAATATCTTCGGGAATATACAACCGCCAGGATGTGGAAAGAACCTTTTTCCAATCATTTGTAAATTCTAACTCGATTATTTCTTTGCCGTTTTGGTTTTCACCGTTCATTTCAAATGATTTTTTGTTCACCCACTTTTTACTGCTCTTATCATAAAATTGCAGGTATAAAGTGCCTATTCTTGCAGGCGAAATTGTAACTGTATCGGTAATTGCTTTTTTTATTGATTTTGAATGTGTAAGACACAATCCGCTTATCTTGGTTTCAATTGTCGGAGTTGAGTCACTAAGTAAAACAAAACCGGTTGAAAATAATATAATAGCAAACGAAATAAGAATTGATATAATTTTTTTCATTATTTCACTCCTTAATGAGCACATTAAACTAATTTTACCATAAATTTTATTGAGAATCAACTGTTGAAGCGATTTGTTTAATAATTAATAAATTTTTATAAAAGAGTCTTTTATTTTTATAATATATTTAGTATAATAACAATATAGAGAAATCTTGTTAAAAAAATAACAAACTTCAAAAATAACTGTTGACAATCAAGAAAAAGTTTGTTAAAATATTAACAAGAGATAGAGAAGGAGAGTGCTTATGAAAGACAAAAGAACTATTGTTGACAGCGTTGAAACGCTTGAAGCCGAACTTTTAAAGGTGAAAAAGGCTCAAAGAAAATTCGCAACTTACACCCAAGAGCAGGTTGACGAAATTTTTAAAGCCGCAGCAATTGCTGCAAATTCACAGCGTATTCCACTTGCTAAACTTGCGGTAGAAGAAACGGGAATGGGCGTTGTTGAGGATAAGGTTATTAAAAACCATTATGCCGCTGAGTATATTTACAATGCTTACAAAAACACCAAAACTTGCGGTGTAATTGAAGAAGACAAAGCATTTGGCACAATAAAAATTGCCGAGCCAATCGGTGTTGTAGGTGCAGTTATTCCTACGACTAACCCGACTTCAACCGTAATTTTTAAGACTCTAATTTCGCTTAAAACTCGCAACGGTATTATTATTTCGCCTCACCCGAGAGCGAAAGAATCAACTATTGCCGCTGCAAAAGTTGTTTTAGAGGCGGCTGTAAAAGCGGGCGCTCCCGAGAATATTATTTCGTGGATTGATGTTCCGAGCCTCGATATGACCAATTTGCTTATGAAAGAGTCAGATATAATTCTCGCAACGGGCGGTCCGGGAATGGTTAAAGCTGCATATTCAAGCGGAACTCCCGCACTTGGCGTTGGTGCAGGTAATACACCTGCAATTATTGATGAATCTGCCGATGTAATTCTTGCGGTAAATTCAATTATTCATTCAAAAACTTTTGATAACGGTATGATTTGTGCATCGGAACAGTCGGTTATCGTTATTGATAAACTTTATGATACGGTTAAGAAAGAATTTGCCGATAGAGGTTGCTATTTCTTGAATGAAGAAGAAATTGAAAAAGTCAGAAAAACAATTATTATAAACGGTGCACTTAACGCTAAAATTGTAGGTCAAAAACCTGTTACAATCGCTGCGCTTGCAGGCGTTGAAGTTCCCGAAACTACAAAAATACTTATCGGCGAAGTTAAATCGGTTGATATTTCGGAAGAATTTGCTCACGAAAAATTATCACCGGTACTTGCAATGTATAAGGCAGAAAGTTTTGAAGATGCTTTGTCAAAAGCAGAGCAGTTGATTGCCGACGGCGGTTACGGTCATACCTCTTCAATTTATCTTAACGCAGTCAGCGAAAGAGAAAAGATTAATACTTTCAGCGAAAGAATGAAAACCTGTCGTATTTTGGTTAATACTCCGTCATCGCACGGCGGTATCGGTGACCTTTACAACTTTAAATTAGCACCGTCGTTAACGCTTGGTTGCGGTTCTTGGGGCGGAAATTCCGTATCTGAAAATGTTGGTGTAAAACATCTTATTAATATTAAAACTGTTGCTGAAAGAAGGGAAAATATGCTTTGGTTCAGAGCACCTGAAAAGGTTTATATTAAGAAAGGTTGCTTACCTGTTGCACTTGATGAACTTAAAAATGTTATGGGTAAGAAAAGAGCTTTTATTGTAACCGACAGTTTCCTTTATCAAAACGGTTATACCAAACCTATTACCGATAAGTTAGATGAAATGGGAATTGTTCACACAACTTTCTTTCAAGTTGCGCCGGACCCAACTCTCGGTTGTGCAAAAGAGGGTACAAAACAGATGCAAGCATTCCAACCTGATTGCATTATTGCACTTGGCGGTGGCTCGGCTATGGATGCTGCTAAAATTATGTGGGTAATGTATGAGCACCCCGATGTTGACTTTATGGATATGGCAATGCGTTTTTCAGATATTCGTAAGAGAATTTACACATTCCCTAAAATGGGCGAAAAAGCGTATTTTATCGCTATTCCGACTTCGGCAGGTACAGGTTCGGAGGTTACTCCTTTTGCGGTTATTACCGATGAAAAAACAGGTACAAAATATCCGCTTGCCGATTACGAATTATTACCTAATATGGCGATTGTTGATACTGATTTTCATATGTCTGCACCGAAAGGGCTTACAGCCGCTTCGGGTATCGATGCTGTAACTCATGCTCTTGAAGCGTACGCCGCAATGCTCGCAACCGATTATACCGACGGTTTGGCTTTAAAAGCGTTGAAAACAATTTTTGAATATTTGCCCAGAGCGTACGAAAACGGCCAAACAGATGTAGTCGCTCGTGAAAAAATGGCTAATGCCGCTACTATGGCAGGTATGGCTTTTGCAAACGCATTTTTGGGTGTTTGTCACTCAATGGCTCATAAACTCGGCGCATTCCACCATTTGCCTCACGGCGTTGCAAACGCAATTATGATTGACCATGTTTTGAGATTTAATGCGGCAGAAGTTCCTACAAAAATGGGTACATTCTCGCAATATGACCACCCTCACACTCTCGCTCGTTATGCGGAAGTCGCTGATTATCTCGGCATAAAAGGCAAAAACGACAGCGAGAAGTTGGAAAACTTAATTGAAACAATTGACGAATTGAAAGAAAAAGTCGGTATCAAGCCTACAATTAAAGATTACGGAATTAACGAAAAAGACTTCTTAGACCGTCTTGACGATATGACCGAGCAGGCGTTTGACGACCAATGCACAGGTGCAAACCCGAGATATCCGCTTATGAGCGAGATTAAACAAATGTATTTGAACGCTTACTATGGTAATTATGAAACTGTTTAATTTGAGGAGGTATATATAATGAATTTAGACCAAGTAATTGCAAAACGCGAGAAAAAAACAATTTATCGTGACGGTGAAAAGGCAGTAAAAGTGTTTAACGAGGATTTTTCAAAAGCAGACATTTTGAACGAGGCTTTAAATCAGGCGAGAATTGAGCAAACGCAACTCAATATTCCAAAGTTGCAGGCGGTCACAATGGTTGACGGAAAATGGGCTATTGTAAGCGACTTTATTGAGGGAAAAACGCTTGAAAAACTTATGCAGGAAAACCCTGAAAAACAAGATGAGTATCTTGAAATGTTTGTAGATTTGCAAATGAGTGTTCATGCGCAGAAATGTCCAATGCTAAATAAATTGAAAGATAAAATGCAAAGAAAAATTTCAGGGGCCGACCTCGACGCTACAACCCGTTACGAGTTGCACACCCGTCTTGACTCGCTTCCAAAACATAAAAAAGTTTGCCACGGCGACTTTAACCCGTCAAACATTATTATTAAAGATGACGGCACTGCTTATATTCTTGACTGGTCGCATGTTACACAAGGCAACGCTTCGGCAGATGTTGCAAGAACTTATCTTTTGTTTAATCTTGAAGGCAAAAAAGAACTTGCCGATAATTATTTGGATTTATTCTGCAAAAAGAGCGATACCGCAAAGCAGTATATTCAAAAATGGCTTCCTATCGTTGCCGCTTCACAAAGCGTTAAGGGCAATAAAGATGAACGCGATTTCTTGCTTTCTTGGGTAGATGTAGTCGATTATGAATAGTCTGTCGCACGAACTGATATTCTCTTCGGGCGGTTGCGACCGCAACGCAATACTTCGGCAAGAATTTTGATAAAAATATAAGTTTTGCATTGCCTCGGGCAGGAAAATTCATCTAATATTATATTATTTTGTAGGGGGCGGGTTCTTACACGACCCGAAAAGATTTAAACAGCAGGATTTGGCTGATTATCTTCATTGTTCGCAAGTGGCATACTCACATTATGAGCGAGGCACTCGGGATATTCCGACTGATGTTCTGATTGTTTTGGCAAAATTTTATCACACAACAACTGATTATATTTTAGGTTTAACATATGAAAAATAAAACTCTTCTTTTCATTTTGAAAAGAAGAGTTTTTGTTCTTTGTTTAAGTATAGATACAATTGAATAGTATTACCGCCGTCTGTTACCGGTTCTGAGCTTGATGTGTTTCTTGCATGTGCGGAAAACTGTACGAGGGATTTATAATTTTTAAGTTTTATTTGACAAATATACGAAGAATAGCCTGTTTGTGCGATTTACTACATTTGTTCGGGAGCGGTTATTTTTAATAAATTAAGAACATTTTTAATAACCGTTTTTGTAGCAATACAAAGGTTAATACGAGCAGCACGCAAATTCTCTTCTGAATTTTTTACAGGGCAGGCATTGTAGAATTTGTGGAACAAATTTGCCAGCGTTACCGCATATCGGGTAACAATCGACGGATTATATTCTTTTGCCGAATTAATAATTTCACCTGTGTAAGCGGCTATGTGACGAATAAGTTCACGCTCTTCGGAAGAATTTAAACAATCCAAATTCTCTGCTGAAAGTTCTTTCGGCTCGATACCCTGCGCCTTTAAATTGCGAAGAATTGAGCAAATTCTTGCGTGTGCATACTGCACATAATAAACCGGGTTTTTGGAATCTTCGCTTACAGCCAAATCAATATCAAATTCAAGATGAGAATTAGGCTCTCTTAAATTAAAGAAAAGTCTTGCGGCATCAATCGGCACTTCTTCTAAAAGTGTAGCAAGCGTAATCGCCTTGCCCGAACGCTTTGAAAGTTTGTAAGTTTCGCCGTTTTTAACAAGACGCACCATCTGCATAATAAGCATTTCAAGTCTGTCTGGGTCAACGCCGAGCGCCTGCATTGCGGCTTTCATTCGAGGAATATAGCCGTGGTGGTCTGCACCCAAAACATCAATCGCTTTGTCAAACTTACGAGTTACCAATTTATCGTAATGATAGGCAATATCAGGTACAAAATATGTCGGAATACCGTTATCTCTTATCAAAACACGGTCTTTTTCATCGCCAAAATCGGTAGATTTGAACCATAAAGCGCCGTCTTTTTCAAATGTGTGACCGCTTGCAATAAGTTTTTCAACTATTTTTCTAACTGCGCCCGAGTTATGAAGTTCCGATTCATGATACCAGCGGTCATAAGTAATTCTGTAAGTTGCGAGGTCATCTTTTAACTTTTGAATATTTTTAGGGAGTGCAAAATCGCAAAGCGCTTGTCTGCGCTCTTCGCTTTGGGCGTTTAAATATTTATCGCCGTGAATTTCTTTAAACGCTTTGGCGTGTTCTGTAATATCTTCGCCGAGGTATGCATCCTCAGGCATTTCGATCGAACTGTCAAAAAGTTGCAAATATCTTGTTTCGAGCGAGGTTTTAAATTTTTCAATCTGGTTTCCTGCATCATTTACATAAAATTCACGAGATGCTTTGTAGCCAGCATTGTTCAAAACCGAAGCCAAACAGTCGCCCAATGCACCGCCTCGTGCGTTGCCTATGTGCATAGGACCGGTAGGGTTTGCCGAAACAAACTCAACCAAAACGCGCTCGCCTTTGCCAAAATCTGATTTACCGTAATCTTCACCTTTTTGCTCAACATCTTTTAAAATATCGCTGTAATAACGGTCGGAAAGTGTAATATTAATAAATCCCGGACCTGCAATTTCAACCGATTTTATATAGGTGTTTTCCGTATTCAAATTTTTAACAATGGCTTCGGCAATCATTCTCGGCGCTGTTTTAAACGCTTTTGCGCCTACCATTGCGGCATTTATCGCATAATCACCGTGCGAACGGTCATTCGGAATTTCAACTTTAAATTCGGGAATTTTCACTTCGGCAAGTTCGCCGTTTTTTTGTGCAGTAATAATTGCATTTTTAACCGTTTTAATTATTTGATTTTCAACCTGCATTACCTTTGTTGACATATTTTTATTTTTTCTCCAATCTATATTTATTAAAATGTAAATTCAACTTCAACTTCAAAATCAGTCGGCTCATCGGACAAATCGGGTAGATTATAATGTGCCGAAATATTTCCGCCTGTTTTGTGTGTAAAAAACTCAGCCTTTTTACCGATAACGGTAAAAGTGTTTTCTTTACCCATAATTCCAAGCAACTTTTCTCCTTTTACAACGGGAATTTTCAGTGTGTAAAGCGAACTTGTGCGAGAAAGCATAATTCTATTCTCGGTTATGATAAATGAAGTTTTAATATCTTCACTGTCTGTAAAAGTTATAAGCGTACGTCCGTCTTTGTTTCTGAAATAGCCTTCGCCTTTTATAACACTTACGGGGCTTGTAGAAGAAATTGTAGTTATTTTCAGTTTAATTTTTTTATTTTCCATAGTCTTCAATTCTGATTTGTTTAGCGTGCAAATCTTTATCGGTATTTAAAAATAATTTTGCAGTTTTTAAAAAACTGTCGGGCGTGTCAGAAACAAAAAACTTTCGGGTTGACTCTTCTTCGCTTTGATTAAGCATATTATTATCTTTAAGATACGCTGCCGCCTCTTTTGCACAAGCACCACCCGAACTGATAAGCGTAACATTTTCGCCCATAACCTTGCCGATTATTGCCGAAATAAGCGGAAAATGAGTGCAACCTAGAATAAGTACATCAACGCCTTCGTCTTTGAGAGGTTTTAAGTATCTTTCGGCGGTTTTTATTGTAATTTCATCGTTTTCGTCAACCCATCCTTCTTCAACCAACGAAACAAACATCGAGCAGGCTTTTGCGTAAACTTTTATATCTTTATCAATTCGCTGAATCGCTTTTTTATAAGACCCGCTTGAAACAGTGGTAGCGGTGCCGATTACGCCGATTTTTTTATTTTTAGTAGCCGAAACCGCCTGTCTTGAAGCAGGTTCAACAACGCCTAAAAAAGGCACTCCCAAATCTTTGCCCGTATCAAAAGCGACAGATGAAACCGTACCGCAAGCGGCAATAACCATTTTTACATCGTTTTCAAGCAGAAAATTCTCATCTTGCCTTGCATATTTTAAAATGGTGCTTTTGCTTTTTGTTCCGTAAGGAACTCTGCCTGTATCACCGAAATAAACTATATTTTCATTGGGCAGAATATCCAGTAACTCTTTAACAGCAGAAAGTCCGCCGAGTCCCGAATCAAAAATGCCGATAGGGCGGTTATTCATAAAAAATTGCCCCTTTCTCATTGATAATCATACAGAAATATTTTAACATATTATTCTGTAACTTTCAATCATTTTTTATCTTTCTAAGTTGTCATATCCAAAAGAGCAGAATTTATTGGTTAATATAACTAAAAAATTTTTTTATTATTGTTAAAATTGTTGAATATGTTGATTATTTGGGAATTTTTATTGAAAATATTAAATTGATATGTTAATATATAATCGCAAGTAACTATTGTTTTATAGTGCATTGTTTTTTATTTTTATAAGGAGAGATTATCATGAAAAGATTTATTTCAATCTTACTTTCTTTGCTATTAATTTTTTCGTTTATTCCTGCTATCTCAATGTCGGCATCGGCAGATGAAAACACAGTAGCAAAAATAGGCAATACTTCTTATACATCGCTTTTTGGCAATGGCGGTGCTTTGGCAGCAGCTACAAATGGT
>CACYEQ010000097.1 GCA_902773485.1 Oscillospiraceae bacterium | reverse complement strand
TTCTAATTGAAGGAGGAGAAAGACTTTGGCTAATATTGACGCATCTGTACTTGATTTACAGGAAAGAGTAGTTGCCATTAACAGAGTTTCAAAAACTGTTAAAGGCGGTCGTATAATGAAATTTTCAGCATTAGTAGTAGTTGGCGACGGAAACGGAATCGTAGGTTTCGGTATCGGCAAGGCTGCCGAGGTTCCAGAGGCAATTCGTAAAGGCTGTGAAGATGCAAAGAAAAACCTTATCAAAGTAGCACTTAAAGGAACAACAATTCCTCATGAGGTAATAGGTGCTTACGGTGCAGGCAGAGTTCTTATGAAACCTGCCGCAGAAGGCACCGGCGTTATTGCGGGCGGTCCGGCTCGTGCTGTTATTGAAACAGTAGGTATCAAAGATATCCGTACAAAGGCTTTGCGTTCTAATAATCCTTGCAATGTAGTTCGTGCAACAATTCAAGGTTTGGCTTCGCTCAGAAGCGCCGAAGAAGTTGCTGAAATTCGTGGCAAGAGCGTAAAAGAAATTTTAGGTTAAGGAGGCAGCAAAATGGCTACTAATAAGACAAAGGCTGCAGGCCTTACAATTACTTTGAAAAAAAGTTTAATCGGTTGTAAAGAAAAACAAATTGCTACCGCAATTTCGTTGGGTCTTAAAAAACCGGGTGATTCTACCGTTCAGCCTGATAATGCTCAGACAAAGGGTAAAATTGCTAAAATATCTCACCTCGTAGAGGTAACTGAATAATTCTTAGAGGAGGTGCGAATAAATGAAACTTCATGATTTAGGTCCGGCTGAGGGATCAGTAAAAGATTCAAAAAGAATCGGAAGAGGACCGGCTTCGGGTCAAGGTAAAACCGCAGGTAAAGGTCATAAAGGTCAAAAAGCCCGTTCAGGCGGCGGTGTTCGTCCGGGTTTTGAAGGCGGTCAAATGCCACTCGCAAGACGAGTTCCAAAAAGAGGTTTTAATAACATTTTTGCTAAAAAACAAGTTGCTATCAACTTAACGGCATTAAATGCTTTTGATGATGGCGCAGTAGTTACAAGCGATGCTTTAATTGAAAAAGGCATCATCAAAAAAGCATTGGACGGAGTTAAAATTTTGGGTAACGGTGAGTTAACCAAAGAATTAACAGTTCAAGTTGCTGCTTTCTCTGCTTCTGCTAAACAGAAGATTGAAGCAGCAGGAGGAAAGGCTGAGGAGGTTTAAAACTATGTTTCAAACACTTCGTAATGCTTGGAAAGTACCTGATATGCGTAGAAAAATACTCTACACACTCATGATTTTCCTTGTTTTTAGAATCGGTTCTTTTCTACCCGTACCGTTTATTGATGTTGCGGCATTAAATCAAGCGGTAAATAATGCTACCGACGGCAGCGTTATGTTCAGTTACTTGAATGTACTCTCCGGCGGTGCTATGGAATACGGTGCATTGTTCGCAATGTCAATCACACCGTATATTAACGCATCAATCATTATGCAATTGCTGACAGTTGCAATTCCTCCGCTTGAAAGATTAGCACAAGAAGGCGAAGAAGGTCAGAGAAAAATTGCAAAATACACTCGTTATGCGACAGTAATCCTCGGTCTTATTCAAGGTACTGCATACTGGTGGTGGTTGAGTGCTTCCGGTTACCTTCAAAGTAGCATTACTTCCGTAGGTGATAAAACCTTTGCAGCAATTGTAATCATTCTCTGTTTTACCGCAGGTTCCGCTTTAATGATGTGGCTCGGTGAGAGAATTGATGAAAAAGGTATCGGTAACGGTATTTCATTGTTGCTTTTTGCAGGTATTATTTCAAGAGTTCCGAGCGGAATAAATACCCTTATAACTCTTATTTCAAAGAGTGATGAAGATGCACTCTTTAAAAACTGGTTGGAAGTAATTATTCTTCTTATTATCTTTGCAGTTGTTATTATCTTTATCGTTTGGATGCAATTCGCAGAGAGAAGAATACCAATTCAATATGCAAAACGCGTTGTAGGCAGAAAACAATACGGCGGTCAGAACTCGCATATGCCTATTAAGGTTAATATGTCAGGCGTTATGCCTATCATCTTTGCAAGTTCTATTCTTATGATTCCGCAGCAGATTTTACAGTTCTTCCAGAGTGACTATTCCGCTGTGGCTGAAAAGACTTGGTTTAGAGTTTTAAGCCTTATCAACTATCAAAGTTGGTCATATGCCGTAATCTATTTTGCTTTGATTATCGCTTTTGCTTATTTCTACACATCAATTCAGTACAATCCTGTTGAGATGGCTAATAACCTCAGAAAAAATAACGGTGCAATTCCCGGTATTCGTCCGGGTAAACCTACACAAATATTCATTAAGAATATTTTGTCGAGAATTACCCTTATCGGTGCTATTTTCTTGGGTGTTATCGCTGTTCTCCCTACAATTATGCAACAGTTTATGACTGTAAATATTTCACTTGGCGGTACTTCATTACTCATCGTAGTAGGTGTTGCTATTGATACCGTTCAACAACTTGAATCACAAATGATGATGCGTCATTATAAAGGTTTCCTTGATTAAGGAATACACTTTTCAGTGAAATATGATGAAAGGCAGGAGAGTTTATATGAATTTAATATTTTTAGGTGCTCCGGGTGCAGGTAAAGGTACCCAAGCCGAAAAAGTAAGCGACAAACTTAATATTCCTACAATTTCAACAGGTAATATTATTCGTGAGGCGCTTAAAAACGAAACTGAAATGGGACTTAAAGCAAAGTCTTTCATTGAATCAGGCAAATTGGTTCCGGATGAAGTTGTTATCGGAATTATAAAAGACCGTTTGGCAGAAGATGATTGCAAAAACGGATTTATTCTTGACGGATTCCCAAGAACAATTCCTCAGGCTAAGGCGCTTGACGAAATGGGCATTCAGATTGACAGAGTAATTGATATAGAAGTTGCAGATGATAAAATCGTTCAGCGTATGTCGGGCAGAAGAGTTTGCCCTGATTGTGGCGCTTCTTATCATACTGAATACAAAAAGCCTGATAAAGACGGCATTTGTAACAATTGCGGTGCAGAACTTATCATTCGTAAAGATGATAAGCCCGAAGTTGTTCTTGACAGACTTAGCGTTTATCACGAGCAAACCGAACCGCTTAAAGATTATTATGACGAAAAAGGCATTTTAAAAGTAGTTGAAGGACAAGAAGAAGTGGCTGATACAACCGCTTTAACCTTCAAGGCTTTGGAGGATTAAGCATGATAGTGCTCAAAGCTTCTCGTGAAATTGAAATCATGAGAGAAGCCGGAAGAATTTCGGCAATGGCACTCAGACTTGTCGGTGAAAATGTGAAACCGGGCATATCGACTTATGAGTTAGATAAAATTGCATACGATTATATTAAAAGTCAAAATGCAACGCCCGGCTTCTTAAACTACAACGGTTTTCCGGCAAGTGCGTGCATATCTATTAATAATCAAGTTATCCACGGCATACCAAATAAAAATACAGTGCTTAAAGCAGGCGATATTGTAAGCGTTGATTTAGGTGCGGTATATGAGGGGTATAACGGCGATAATGCCGCCACATTTGCTTGCGGAGAGGTTTCCGATGAAGCAAAGCGGCTGATTGAAGTGACGAGGGATAGCCTTTATAAAGGTATTGAACAAGCGCTCGAAGGCGGCAGACTCGGTGATATATCACACGCAATTCAAGAGTATGTTGAATCTCGTGGTTACTCGGTGGTAAGAGAATTTGTGGGACACGGAGTAGGCACAAAG
>CACYEQ010000096.1 GCA_902773485.1 Oscillospiraceae bacterium | reverse complement strand
ACTCCGACAGCAGATGTAACATTTGTAGCGCAGACTTCTGCAAAACCATCAGCTTCACAAGTTAAATTCGGAGGAACAACCTATAAAGTAAATTACGAAAGAATTTATGATGCTTCATACGGCGTTTTACCAAGTGCATCATCAGGTGCTCAAATAGGTACATTTACAACAGGCGACAGCGTTGCTTTATCAACTACAACTGACTTGGGCAGAGGAGCTCAGGTATTTAACATTCCTGAGGGAATTGATACTACTAAAATCATCGGTGTAAGAGTAAAAGTTACCGGTGATGAAAATATGGTAACAGCAGGTAAGAAATTTACAGTTGGTTTTGGTACTGACGATCAGCTGGATACAGTTTCCAATCCAACAGAAAAAGGCGATTATTTTGCATATGAAACATTGAGTGAGCCTGCTTATACAATACCTTCATCCGGTAGTACATCGATTACTTGGCTTAACAATATTAATAAGAATTCTGATGACTTTACTCTTTATGATGCCGCAATAAGCAATCAGCAGAACAATGCAGTAACCCTTACCGGAAGTACAACTTATGCTACAAATCTTTCACTTTCGGATGTTTCATCTATAGTTGTATATTATGATCAGGCAATGTCGGGCGACGAAAGCACAAAATATTATGTTAAAATTGACGATGTTGAGTTGATTATGGGTGAGTTACTGTCTTATGCAAAATATTACAGTTTGGATGACGATGAGTGGAAAATCTATTCATTATATGACTATGATTCGGCAGATGAAGCTCTTCAGCAATTAGCAAGAGATGTAAACAGTGAAACAACTGTAGATAATCAAAATCAGTTAAACCAAAGAATTTATATTTTAGGTGATTATACTTTTACAAAACCTATTGAGTTTACAAAAGAAGTATTTTTCTACTTTACCGAAGACGACCAAACAACAGCACATACATTAACATTTGCAAATGAAGATGCTGCTTGTGCAATAAAAGGCACAAATATATATGTTTTAGGTAAAAAAGACGGATATCCCGAAAATGATAACTTTGTAGTTACAGATTCTGAAGGTAATCAAAGCGAAAAAACGGCAAAAATACCGTTTTTTGAAGCAACGGGAACAGTAGCACTCGGCGGTTATTTGAAAGGCGATTTGGTAATAAAAGAAGACGATTACACAGGTTCTTCCGGTTTCTCGGTTCTGGGTGATTCAAATAATTATTCGGGTGATAACTATCTTGACGGATCGCTTTCTTTGATCAATTTTGGTAATATTCGTATAGACGGTACCACAGATGTATATCACGGTTATAAGAATAATTCCGAACATTACGGTTCGAACGGTACTTTGCATATAACAGGAGATCTTAAATTAAAAGGACTTGTTTGCAGCACAGGTCAGTATGCTGATAACTTAAATCTCTCTGAAATGTATATCAACGGAAACCTCGACTATTCAGAGGTTTATACCGACACTGACTATACAAACGATTATAAACGTTATATTAAAAAACTGTTCAGTTTGAAAGGTTCAAAAACAGAAACCGCTACTGCATCTGACCGTGAGAAATCAGGCGTGAAAGAAGGCTCTGAACAGCCTGATGTTTACAGTACAAAAGTATATTCAGGCGAAGCAGAAGAGGGAGATACTTATTATAATGACGCTCAGGCAAATTATGAATTCAGAGCGGCATATATCGGCGGAGATTTCATAAATAACGATATTTATGCCGAATATGATAATAATCGTTCGCAAAATGAAGATTACGAAGATTATATCTCAGGAAAAAAAGAACATTCAAATATTGCAGGTAAAGTATTACAAGGAGCATCGTTGCGTATTGCAAGAAGCGATGCAGCAGGCGTTTCGGGCTTGCGTTTCAAAACACAAGTAAATGCTGATTTGATTGAAAGAGCAAAAGAACAAGGATTTAATGTTGTTCTGGGTACAAGATTCTATCAGAGACAGTTTGTTGAAAACGGAGATTTCTATAAAAAAGACACCGGGGAAAATATTGAAGAAGCTTATATTACTGAAAACAATTACGGTAAATACGCTATATTCAGAGATATTTACAATTACGGTGCGTGCGCAGACTTGGATGTTGACGGTGTTACATTAACTAACAGGGGTACTACAATTACAAGACAAACTCAGATATTAAGAACCGATGCAAATGTTACAAATTATACATCGAACGGTTATGGAGTTATTTATAATTCTGATCAATATGATAAGATTGTAAAAGAAAATACAATTGGTTATTTGAATCGTGCTGATGGATACACAACATCTAACACAAATGTTATTGCAGGTTCTTATATACCGACAGCAAATCCGACTTCAATAAAGAGAGATGTTATCGGTATAGGTTATGTAAGACTTATCGACCCATACACAGGTACACAGATGACATTCTATGCCGATCTTGAAGATCAAGGTATAACAGAAGGTAATGAATCTATTTCAATTCTTAGTGGATCAACTTATAACCGTACATTCAATTTCAGTAAAAATGCTCGATCAACAGCATATGTTGCACATAGATTCTTAGAAGATATTTATGCTTCTATCAGCGGTGAAAATGTTGAACATAAATATATCATTCCTGATGATTATCTCACAACACTTGAAACATGGTCAAATAATTATGAAGAAAGTTATGATGGCACCTATTCAACAATAAACAGTGAAGATAATACATATGAAGATTACAAAACAGAGGGAGGAAATTAACAATGAAGTTTGAAGAGATTAAAATTGAATTTGAAAGATATTCCTCACTTGATGTTATTACCGAGAGTACTGATAACGGACAACAAACAACTGCCGGTCACTACGGCAATGAGGGTAATAACGATTCGTATCTTTATGATCCGTTTTAATAATACCTTAAAAAGAATTTTTCATACAAGCTTCTTTGGAAAAAGTCGTCCTTTCGGGCGACTTTTTTTATGAGTTAAAATATATTTAAATTCTAATAAAAACCGAGCAAATTTTTCTTGCTCGGTGTAACTATTATTTGTTTTTTCTGTTAAAGTCATCAACCTTTTTGTATTCTTCATCATT
>CACYEQ010000095.1 GCA_902773485.1 Oscillospiraceae bacterium | reverse complement strand
AGAGGGCTTCATTATCAAAAGCAATTTCCGCAGGGTAAACTTGTCCGCGTTATAAGCGGTAAAGTTTTTGATGTTGCGGTTGATTTGCGTGAAAAGTCGCCTACATACGGTAAGTGGTACGGCATAGAGTTGTCTGCGAAAAATATGAAGCAGTTTTATATTTCGCCGGGATTTGCTCATGGTTTTCTGGTACTTTCTGATACTGCT
This sequence comes from Oscillospiraceae bacterium, assembly GCA_902773485.1. Lineage (GTDB taxonomy): Bacteria > Bacillota > Clostridia > Oscillospirales > Acutalibacteraceae > RUG11462. The sequence continues at coordinate 5,218 of CACYEQ010000095.1, read as the reverse complement.
GAATTTTGCTATAAATGTACTGATTTTTATCACCCGGGAGATGAGGGAGGTCTTGCTTGGAACGACTCTGATATTGCAGTTGATTGGCCGATTGAAGATGACACCCAATTGATAATTTCAGAGAAAGATAAAAATAATTTAAGTTTTAAAGAAACTTTTAAGTTTTAAGGTGTAAATATATGAAGTTTTTATTTGTTGTTCCGACTTTGTCGGGTGGCGGAGCAGAGCGAGTTGCAACTATTCTATCGAATAAATTGGCAGATGAAGGACACATTGTAAGCCTGCTTTATTATCATTCAACAGATAATGAATATTTTGTTTCTGAAAATGTTAATTCAATTAATCTATCCAATGTGTATAATGTAGAATACAAAAAATTATCATATATCGGAAAAATAAAAAGAATCAGAAATATAATAAAAAAAGAAAATGCCGATTTTATTATTCCTTTTTTATCTCATGCATGTGCTCATGTGTTTTTTGCTTCGGTCGGTCTTGACTGTAAGGTAATTTATACTGTAAGAAATAATCCAAATAGTTCCCCTAAAAATTTTTTAAGAAAAAAACTACGAGATTATATAATAAATCATTCATATAAAACTATTGTTCAAAACAATGAACAGAAAATGTATTTTAAAGAAAAAATACATGATAAGATTTATGTTTTGCCGAATCCTATTAGTGATGATTTTCTTGATGTTCAAAGAAATAAGAATCATGATAAATTTGTTATTGCTTCTGCGGGGAGATTAACCCCGCAAAAGAATTTTAAAATGCTTATAGACTCAGTTGAAAATATTTGCAAAGAAAACAGTAATATTGTTTTGCAAATCTATGGTGAAGGTGAATTAAAAGAAGAATTACAAAATTATATTGATGAAAAGCAACTTAATGAAAGTGTATTCTTAATGGGAAGAACAAATGATATGAAAAATATGCTTTCAAATATTGATTTGTATATATTGTCTTCTGATTTTGAAGGAATGCCAAACTCTTTGATGGAGGCTATGGCAGTCGGAATTCCTTGTATTTCAACAGACTGTCCAACCGGCCCGTCGGATATGATTGAAAATGGAAAAAACGGTTTTTTAGTTCCTGTAAATGATAGCGTATCAATGGAAATAGCAATTAAGAAGATGTTAACAATTGATATGGTAAAAATCGGCGAAAACGCAAAAAAGTTTATTAGAAAGAATTATTCTTCGATAATTATAATTAATAAACTTATAGATATTTGTAATAGTTAGTTGGTGAATAAAAATAGTTATTTCAAAAAAACTTGACGGAAAAGATTCTCAGAATACTCTTTCAATTAAAAAAATAATGTATTTTTTCTTGTTTCTTTATTTTTGTGCAATAGGAGCACATAAATTAGGAACAGGTTTTGATGCAGTTTTTCTTAGAGTAACATTTGTGATTTATGTCGGAATGTGGGCATTATATCTTATTTCTTCAAAAAGCAGATTAGTTGTAAATAATTATTCCCTTTGGGTCTTTTTGTTTTATGGTTATTGCTTTCTTTCTATGTGGTGGGCAAAATCTATTGAAGCTTGCTATGACAGTGTTGGCACTGTTATTCAAATAATTGTCATAAGCATAACGTTTATACAGATTATTTCAAGTAATGAAGATATCGAAAAAATTTTAAAACTGGTACTATATTCTCAGGTTTATTCAGCCATTGTATTACTTATTAAAACACCTTCTGAAATGTTTGGCGAGGAGAGACTGAGCTTTGTAACAGGATTACATGCTAATACACTTGGTTATAGATTTGCTGTCAGTATATTTTTATGCGTATATTTTATAATGAAAAACAAAAGATTTAAAGTGTTTTATATAGCACTTGCTGTTGGTTTTGCAGCATTAATTTTGCTAACAGGTTCAAGAAAGGCATTTGTTATGTCTATCGTTTTTTTGGTGTTTTTTGTTATACTATATAAGTCTAAGGACATGACAATAAATTCTATTTATAAAAAGTTTTTTCTTTTTATAGTAGTAATCTTTCTTGCGATATTGTTTTGGAGTATCGCAATGAATAACGAGATGTTTTATAATCTTATTGGCAAAAGGTTAAAAGATATGTTTGATACCTTTATGGGATCGGGCAGCGACGGAAGTATGCATGCTCGTGATGAATTGAGGAATTTAGGGTGGGAATTATTTAAACAACATCCAATAGTTGGATATGGATTCAGTAATTTTGTTACATACACAAGAGAAGTTGGATATTTTATGCATACTTATTCTCATGATAATTTTGTAGAATTATTATCAACTCTTGGATTAATAGGAACTTCTTTGTTTTATATTCCTTTAACAGATATTTGCTTTAACATTTATTTTGCAAGCAAAAAGGCAAAAAATAAAAATTTAGGAATACTTATATTTGTATTCATGATTTTGCAGATAGTATTTTCGTCATATTCAATGTTTTATCATGATGAATTCTATTTTATTTTTGCATCGTGCGGATATATGTATTATTACATTAATTATAAGTCAAAAAAAGAGGAAGATTCAAATATTTTAGTATTAAATAATAAGGAAACGAAATGATAAAATGAGTAGATTAAAATCTGTATTAAAAAATCCAAAGAAAATAAGTGCTTTTTTAGAAACAAAAGGTTTTTTTAATATATTGTCAGATAAAGCATATGTAAAGTTAGTATATAAACGATGCATAGGAAAAAAACTGGATTTGGATAATCCCAAAACATTTAATGAAAAAATTCAATGGTTGAAATTATATGACAGAAAACCTGAATATACTAATCTTGTTGATAAGTATGAAGTAAAAAAAATAGTTGCTGATAAGATTGGTGAGGAATATATAATACCGACTCTCGGAGTTTGGGATAAGTTTGAAGAAATTGATTTTGATAAACTACCAAATCAGTTTGTATTAAAATGCACTCATGACAGTGGCAGTATTATTATTTGTAAAGATAAGTCAAATTTTGACATAAAATCGGCACGAAAGAAAATAAATAAGAGTTTAAAAAGAAATTATTATTATCACGGCAGAGAGTATCCTTATAAAAATGTTAAACCAAGAATAATTGCGGAAAAATTTCTTGAAGATAAATCTCACTTTGTACCCGAGGACTATAAAATATACTGTTTCAACGGAAAGCCGAAATATATTGTCGTTTTTCACGGCAGATTCGACGATAGCAAAGTTTTGAGCGAAACCGTTTATGATTTGAATTGGATTCCGCAGGGCATTTCACTTGATGACCATTTTGAGATAAGTGATATTATTGAAGAAAAACCTAAAAAGTTTGATGAATTAATTTCAGTCTGTAATAAACTATGTACCGATTTTCCTCAGGTAAGAGTAGACTTCTATATAGTTAATGATAATATTTATTTCGGAGAGATGACTTTATCGACTGCTTCGGGATTTCAACCTATGATTCCTACTTATATTGATGAACAATTAGGAAAAGAAGTTGATTTAAACAAGTTTTCTTATTAAATTCAAAATATGAAAACATTGCATTGGCATAAATTGAATTTGGGATTAAAAGGACGAGGTGATTATGTTTAAAAAAATAAAAGGGGTTATAAAGCATTTAAAAAACGCTTTAATTACAGACCCTTATAAAAAAGCGGAGTATTTAAGAAAAAAAGGTGCAAAAATAGGCAAAGGCACACGCTTTTTATCTAATACTGATTGTTTAGGCTCTGAACCGTATTTAGTGGAAATAGGTGAAGATTGTTTAATATCTACAGGAGTATTGTTTTCTACGCATGACGGCAGTATAAAAGTGTTGCATGGTTTAGGTAAATTACCGAGAGGAACAGATTTTTTAGAAAGAATAGTAGTTGGTAATAACTGTTTTATTGGTGCAAGAAGTCTGGTTTTAAAAGGTGTAAAGATAGGAGATAATTGTATTATTGGTGCGGGTTCTGTAGTTACCAAAGATATCCCTATCAACTCTGTCGCCGCTGGCGTTCCCGCAAAAGTTATTTGTGATATTAATTCTTACTATGAAAAGGTTAAGGATAAAACTTACCCAACCGCTGGAATGAGTTTTGAAGAAAAGAAGGAATATTGTGAAACCCATTCAATTTGATTTAAAGGAGAGTTTTCGTGAAAATATCTATTATTGTTCCGTTTTATCATGGGAATAAATATATTCAAAACTTGGCAAAAATAATACAAGAGAATAACAAGAATTTACAAGGTTTCAAAGAATCTGAATTAGAATGGATAATTGTAAAAGACTCTTTAGATGATGAAATTGATCTTGATATTAATAATTATGATTTTGGCATTAAAATTATAAAAAATAAAAAGAATGTTGGAGTGCATAAGTCGCGAATAAACGGGTTAAAAGAAAGCAGCGGAGAATATATTTTATTTCTTGACCAAGATGATATAATATCAAATGATTATTGTTTGAGTCAAATAAAAAAAATAGGGGATAATGATGTTATTATTGCTAATGGGTACTATTTTTGGAAGAATTCTGGAGAGAAAAGAGTTATATATAAGTCAGTGAAACAACAAAAAAGATGTTTTGATTTAAATATTTTTTTGAACTATACTTGTATTGTGTCCCCTGGATTGTATTTGCTAAGGAAAGATGCTATAGATAAAGATTGGATAGAAAGACCTTTATCTTATACTGGTTGTGATGATGCGTATTTATGGATACTGTTGATATTAAACAAAGCAAAATTTGCTATTAATGAAGATAAGATATATACGCATGTATATACAGGAGAAAACGCCTCAAATAATACAGAGGCAGTTGGTAGATCAATATTGGAATGTACTGATAGATTGAACGGAAAAGTTCCCAATAAGTATATAAAAAGAAAGTATAGAGCAGCAAAGTATTATTTAAAACCTAAGCAAGGTTTTTGGCAAAAAATGCTGCATATTGATTATATATTAAGAAAACGCTATTATGTAAAAAAGTTTAATAAGGATTAATGAAACGATAATAATGAAGTATAGTATAATTGTTCCAATTTATAATGCAGAAAAATATTTAAACGAATGTGTTGATCATTTATTAAATATAGATTTTGATGATTATGAAATTATTTTAGTGAATGACGGTAGCACTGACAACTCTTATAATCAATGTTTGGATTATCAAAAAAGGCATAATAGAATCAAAGTGATTAATAAAACAAACGGCGGTGTGAGTTCGGCGAGAAATTGCGGAATTGACAATGCAAATGGCGAATATATTTTGTT
>CACYEQ010000094.1 GCA_902773485.1 Oscillospiraceae bacterium | reverse complement strand
TTCTTTTAAAACTCTAAGTCCGAAATAAATAATCGCCATCATAACAGGCAGGCTGAATGTTAATGTGTAAATCCATTGAATATGCGTGTAGAATACAGGGTTTAAAGTAAAAAGCGCAAGTGTTTTTACCGCGTTTTTTTGCCCTAAAAGAAGTTTTGCACAGAGATATGCTAAAAATACTGCCACAAAAATTAAAACAGCGTTTAAAAGTTTCGAGAAAAACACATAATTTGCGCTTATGCGAAATACTTTAAAATACACATAAAGTATCATTGTAAAAAGGTTGTTGTTTGAAAAATCACAATAATACCAATAATGCGGGTGTGCCTCGTTTACAGTAGGATAATTGTTGTTTAAAAAGCCTACTGCGGTGTCAATACAACGGTAAGCGTCTGTATTCGGTATTGAATATACAAATAGCAAAAAAACTGATTCAAGCACAATAAATACTGCGAAAATTAGGTATTTCAGTATTCTTAAATATTTACCTTCAAGCGTGTTGATAAACTTAAATAAAGCAAAAACTAATGCGACTTGTATTAATAAACACAGAATTATTACAACTGAATTTGAAAAACTGTATTCGTTCACCGCATTTTTAAAAAAAAGCAAAGAATATGCAAGAGCGTTAAGTAAAAATAATGCGGTTATTGCTGAAAAAACAATAAAAATTTTATTTTGAATTCTGTTTTGCAAAATTTTCGCCTCACTTTAAATATTCTTCAATAATATAACGCGGTCTGCGTTTTGTTTCCAAAAATACTTTTCCCACATATTCGCCGATAATTCCTATTGCAATAAGATTTAATCCGCCAATAGCCCAAATTGATACAATAAGACTGGTCCAACCGCTTGTTGCGTTGCCCGAAAAATAACTGATAAGCGAGTAGATAAGTATAATTACACTTATCAATACAAAAATTGACCCTAAATGAATTATCATCTTAATAGGTTTAATGCTTAGTGAACTTAGGCCGTCAAAAGCAAAAGAAAGCATTTTTTTGAGCGGATATTTGCTTTCACCTGCAAATCGTTCGTTGCGGTCATAATAAACTTTTGTTGATTTATAGCCGACAAGAGGTACAAGTCCTCTTAGAAACAGGTTTACCTCGTTAAATTCAAAAAGACCTTCTAGTGCTTTTGAACCGAGCAACCGATAATCGGCGTGATTAAAAATAATCTCTGCGCCCATAAAATTCATAAATTTATAGAATCCTTCGGCAGTTATGCGTTTAAACGCCGAGTCTTTTTTTCTCTTGTTTCTTACGCCGTAAACAACTTCATATCCTTTTTCATATTCCTCAACAAATCGGTCAATTGCGTTTATATCGTCCTGCAAATCGGCATCCATAGAAATAACTGCGTCACAATTGCCCTTGGCACAAAAGAGTCCTGCTAAAAGAGCGTTTTGATGTCCTCTGTTTCGTGAAAGTTTGCAACCTGAGAATAAGTTATACTCTTTATGCAGTTGTTCAATTATTTGCCAGGTATTATCGTTTGAACCGTCGTCAACAAAAATTATTTTGCTGTCATCGGTAACAGTTTGATTTTTTATTAATTCTTGAAACTTTTCTTTCAATCTTTTTGATGTTTCAAAAAGCACTTCACTTTCATTATAACAAGGAATTACAATAAAAAGTTTTGTCATTTGTTTACACCTCTAAAATAATTCTACTAATATAGTGTTTGCAAAATTCAAAAAAAGTTTCATAATATTGAAATATTTTTAATTATAAATGAAAAGACGACAGCAAAAACTGTCGTCTCTTCTAAATGGAGTATATAATGAAAAAACTTAAATAGGAATAGTAAATTTAATACAATACAAAACTTATTTAGAAGTTTTTGTATCTTTTTTAGCAGCAGTCTTTTTTGCTACCGTTTTTTTAGTTGCAGTTTTAACAGTTGTTGCTTTTTTAGCAACTGCTTTTGTAGTTGTAGTTGCTTTTGTATCTTTTTTAGCAACTGTTTTTTTAGCCGGAGCCTTTTTAGCCGGAGCCTTTTTAGCCGGCTTTAATGCAGAAGCCAATGTAGTAACAACTGTTTCATCGCCGTATACTTGTAAATCTTTTGCAACTGTACCTTTTGAAAGTTTTGCAATTGAAGTCGCCGATGCTGTAATAGCAACATTATTGTCAACATAGTCATAAGGCTCTACTGCGTAAGTACCGTTTTTGTACTCAATATAGAAAGTGCCGCCGCAATCCTCATCAGTCATTGTGATTTGTACTGCAAAGTCAGCATTGAATTTCTGGGTATTTGCTTTTTCAAAAGCTGTCTTTAAGGATTGAAATTTTTCTGTAAAAGTCATAATAAACACATCCTTTTTTGTATTCTTTGACTAAATTATACATGATTAATTGTGCAATGTCAACAATATTTTGTTTTTTCTACTTTTTAGCATAATTTCATAAAAATGGATACATATTTTTGTGCATGATGACTATATTTTTTTTTATTAATTAAAAATATAAAATAGTTCTTGCAATATTTTAAAAATTATTTTATTATATATTATAGTTATATTAAGGAGGAAAGACTTATGAAATTCGGACATTTCGATGATAAGTCGAGAGAATATGTTATTACCGAGCCGAAAACACCTTATCCTTGGATAAACTATCTCGGTAACAAAGATTTTTTCGGTCTTATTTCAAATACTTCGGGAGGATATTGTTTTTATAAAGATGCAAGACTTTTAAGGCTCACTCGTTACAGATATAACAATGTGCCGACTGATGACGGCGGTATTTATTTTTATATTAACGAGGGCGGAAATGTTTTTAATCCCGGCTGGAAACCTTGTAAGGCTGATTACGAGAATTACGAATGCCGTCACGGACTCGGCTATTCGGTTATTTCATCAACCGTAAACGGCCTTTATGCAGAGCAGACTTCATTTGTTCCGCTTGAAACAACCGCTGAAATTCATAGATTAAGATTTACAAACGAAACGGACAAGGATAAAGAGTTTACCGTTTATTCTTTTGTTGAATTCTGTCTTTGGGATGCAAATGATGATACAACAAACTTTCAGAGAAACTTTTCAACAGGCGAGGTTGAA
>CACYEQ010000093.1 GCA_902773485.1 Oscillospiraceae bacterium | reverse complement strand
TTGTTTACATTCTGTACAAGCCAAAGTAATTTTTACTCTCATGACGGCACCTCCAGTTTATTTTTGGAAAAATTTTGCCTCCCTCAATCGGGGCATTTTTTGGCGCATAAAAAAAGCCCTATGTTCAGAGGTAAAATTATAATACCATACTTTCACCCAAAAGGTCAAGTATTTTTTACAAAAATTTTGAAAAAATATTCAGAAAATGCCAAATTCGGGCAAAAATTCGCCCGAATTTGCTTGTTTTATACTATTCTTTATCTTTTATAAGTTTTTCGAGTTCTTCCATAAAGGAATTTATATCTTTAAACTTTCTATAAACCGAAGCATAGCGAACATAAGCCACATCATCAATCTCTCGTAATTTTTCCATAACCATTTCGCCGATTTTCTTTGAAGTTACTTCTCTCTCCAAAGTGTTCTGCAACGAAATTTCAATTTCATCGGCGGCTTTTTCAAGTTGTTCAAAAGTAACCTGACAACCTTCGCTCGCTTTCAGCATTCCGTTTACAAGTTTGCTTTTATCGAAACTTTGTCTCGTTTTATCATTTTTAACAACGATAATAGGAAAACTTTCGATTATTTCATAGGTAGTAAATCTCTCACCACAATTCAAACATTCACGGCGACGGCGAATTTTTTCGCCTTCTTCGGTAGGTCTTGAATCGACAACTTTACTTTCTGCAAAACCGCAATAAGGACATTTCATTTATCTTTTCCTCCGATTAATTATTTATTTTTTGGTGACAAGGCAGACTTTTTGTTGTAAGCCCCGCAAATTCATATCCGTTTGATTTATAGAACTTGCAAATTTTATCAAGTGCTTCAACCGTTGTGCTTTTAGCCAGTGTATCATGCATTAAAACTACGCAACGGTCAATGCCTTTTGAATTTATTTTAACATTTCTTATCAATTTTTTAGGGTCGATATTATTACCCGATGCGTCGCCCGAATCCACATTCCAATCAAAATACTTATAACCTTTTTCTTCAACCGATTTTGTAAGTTTGCTCATAATACCGTGCGAATACTTTGCGCTTATTGTATTACTTGCTCCTCCTGGGAATCGGATAATTTTAGTATCAACGCCTGTCTTTTTCAAAACCAAAGCGTGAATTTTATTTAGGTCTTTAAAATACGCCGAAACGCTTGAATATATTTTTTTATAATTATGCGTATATGTATGGAGCGCTATTGTATGACCGGAATCGGTAATATCTTTCATATACTCAATTTTATCGTTACCCGTAACAAAGAAAGTCGCTTTTGCATTATATTTTTTAAGTATTTTTATTATCTTTTTGGTATTCTTTGAAGGCCCGTCGTCAAATGTTAAATATACTATTTTTGACAATCTGCCGTAAATCAAAGACTTACCTGCCAAAGATTTTGCACTTTCATTTCGTTTTGAATCAACCGAAGTTACAGTATAGCAATATTCACTTTGCTTTTGAACATCAGTATCCAAAAATGAAGTTTCTTTTAATTCTTTTATTTTTTGGAACACGCCGTCAGCATCTTTTTTATAAATATTATATTTTACAGCACTTTTAACGGCACTCCATTTAATTGAAATTCCGTTATTTGCCGAATCAAGAGTTATTTTAGGCGATTTAAAATATTTAACTCTAATCGGCGAAACGCCTTTTTTACCCTCGTTTTTTCCTGCAACTCCTGTAATATAATAAGTGTAAGTACCGCTGTCAATTTGGTCGTCAAAATAACTGTTTCCTGTTTCGGTGTTTATTAAACTGAATTCACCGCCGTTACTGCGATAAATTCCGTAATTTTTAATTTCGTCTATTTCTATCCAACTAAGCGAAATTCCCTCACCGTCAGCCTTAGCGGAAATTAATTCTAAATCAGGAATCGTTTTATAAGACGTTTCTCTTAATTCCTCATATCCGCATTTGCAAGTATATTTGCTTTCACCTTTACTCGAATAAGTCGGCTCTTTTACAACAGTTACTTTAAAATGATGATAGCAACTGAACAAAATACCCTCTTGCTTTGCATATTTATAAGAGGCAGTTCCGTAATACCCTTTAATCAAAAAATCATTTATCAGCTGTTTTTTTCCGTTTTTATCAGTTTTATAACCAATTGATTTATCAGCAATACTGCTGACTTTTTTACCGTTTATAGTTTGGGGAATTGTAACTTTGGTATCATTGCCGTTATAGTTGAATATTTTTAATGTTCCGTCAGGCAACTCATAATATTCAAGATTATCGCTCTTTGCCGAAGTAATAAACTGCGGCGAAATAGCAAAAGCACCTATAAACATAGCAACAGCAACTAATATAATAATTGCTTGTTTCATAGATTCCCTCCTATACTACAAATTAAAAATATTTTAACACAAAACAAAGCAACTTTCAACCCCGAAAGCCTAATTATTTGTGATATTTTGTATGGTTAATTATTCCGAATGCTCTGTAAATTTGCTCGCAAATCATAACTCTTGACAATTGATGCGGAAATGTCATTTTTGACATTGATAATTTAAAATCGGATTTTTGTTTTAACATTTCGCTCAGCCCGAAAGAACTGCCTATTAAAAACACGATTTTGCTTTTTCCGTTTACCGCATAAGCAGAAATTTTTTCAGCCAAATCTTCGCTTGACAACTGTTTTCCCTCAATAGCCATTGAAATTACCGCCGAGCCTTTTGGGATTTTCTCGCCGATTTTCTCAGCCTCTTTGTTAAGTGCATTTTCAATCTGCGATAACGACGGATTCTCGGGAAGTCGTTGTTCCGCAATCTCTATTATTTCAAAATCGCAAAAACTTTTTAACCGTTTTTCGTATTCTTCAACCGCCAAAACAAGGTATTTTTCTTTTAAATTTCCTACACAGATTATTTTTATCGTTTGCATTGAATTTATTCCTTTTATATAATTATAATATCGTTACCCTGCGGTGCGGCGACTGACAGCAAATAGTCCTCACCCTTTTCCATACCGCTCAGTTTGAGCATACTTTCGGTAGTTTCGCTCGCAAGAAACGGCAGATTATTTTCTTTGCTCAAATGTGCCAAAATAATGCGTTTTGCACCCGTTTTAATGAGTTTTACCGACTCATCGGCACAGGAAGTGTTTGATAAATGCCCTTTCTCCGACAAAATTCGCCTTTTTAACGGAAAGGGGTACATAGAATTATTTTGAAGCATTTTAACATCGTGGTTGCTTTCCAAAACCACCGCAGAACTGCCTAAAATTGCGCTATCAACCTCTTCGGTAACAGTGCCAAGGTCTGTACAAACAGCAATTTTTTGGCTGCCTAAATCAAATGTGTAACCGCAACTCTCGTATGTATCGTGAGAGGTTGCAAAATGTTTTACACCGATATTTTTTAAGTCGGTTTCTTTTTCCAAAACATTGCAGTCTACCATTTCGTTTAAAAAGCCTTTTTCTTCCATACCTTTAAATGTTCCTGCTGTTGCATAAACAGGTATTTTATGCCTTGTGCTGAACACTCTTACCCCCGTTGCGTGGTCATTATGTTCGTGAGTTACAAAAACCGCCCTAATTTTTGAAGCATCAAGGCCTCGTTGCATTAGTGCATCTGA
>CACYEQ010000092.1 GCA_902773485.1 Oscillospiraceae bacterium | reverse complement strand
TTCAAAAGTTTTGTTTTCTTCCCAAATTTTCTGCCATTTTTGTTCAATAGATTTAAAATCGTAATTCAATTAAAAAACCTCTCTTTATTTAACGATAAAATCACTTATTTCAATTTCTGTGCCGTCTTTCCATTTTTCTTCTAACGAATAAAATTCTCTTTCATCACGAGTGAAAATATGAACAACAACATCACCGTAATCAAGCAAAATCCAACCGCTTGTTTTACCTTCAATGTGGTTAGGCTCAATTCCCTGCTCCGACATTTTTTCATCAACTTCATCGGCAAGTGCTCTAACCTGTGTAGAAGATGAGCCTGAGGCAATTATAAAATAATCACCCAAAATTGTTAAATCATCTATTTTAATCGCTTTAATATCAAAGCCTTTTTTGTTGTCAATTGCTTTAATAACTGTTTCTACTTTTTTAATTACTTCCATTTTATCTCCTTTAACTTGATTTTGTTGTGGTAGTTTCAGCGTCTCTGTCAAAATTATTCAAAGAGCCACCTGTCATAAATGATCCGTAATCATTATTGTAACTGCTGCCTCTGTCAGCGTAGTCAACAATTTTCAAATTATCTGAATTAAGTTTATTATCATAAGGCAGAAAGTATTTATTTAATAACTTAACCGCTTCGGATTTATGACAAACCCAGCAAGAAAGTCCGCCAATTGTTGCAGTTTGACCCGGCAGAGAAAGGATTTTAACTTTTTTCAGACTTAAACTATGCGCTTTATCGGCATAACCTAACGCAAGTCCCAATGTTAAATCGGTCGACAAATCGTCCATACAACTGGTAACAATACTAGCAAGTTCGGTTCCTGAAACTGATAAAAGTTTCTTTAAAACGGCGGCATAAATCGCTCTTTGGTTAACAAGACGACCCATATCGCCCTGTGCAAAAGATTTTCTGTGTCTAATAAGAGCGGTTGCCCACTGTCCGTCTAAATGAACTTTACCTTTTTTGAAGAATTTCTTTTGTTGAGGTTTTGTAGTATCATCAATAAGCGTATAATCCTTATCTAACTTAATATCAACACCGCCAATAATATCAATAATTTTTTCGGTACCTTTGATTGTAAGAGTAATATAATGATCCACGGGCAACCCGAATTTAGAGTTGATACATCTTATCATCGCTTTGATTTTAGATTCGCCCTCACGAGGGTTTCTGTAAACTGCATTGATTTTTCCCGAAACAACATCGCCTACATAAGTATCTCTTGGAATTTGTAAAATATTTAACTTGTTATTTTTTAAATCATAACAGCCAACCATAAGAATATCTGTTAAATTATCATTAAGACCGCAAACCAAGAAATATGAAACATTCTCATTAATAGAAACTTTAATATCTTCGTATTTCTTACTTTCTTGTTGGTCAACATCATCTTTTTTAAGTAAATCCATCTCCAAAGCGGTTAAAGCAACTGCCGCCAGTGTAGAAAAAACCAAAACAACAGATAAAATAACATTTGTTAAAATCAGCATGTTCCGTGATTTTTTGTTTTTTGCCTTGTTTCCGATTTTAGATAAATCAAAAGATTTTTCTTTTGAGTGAGAATATATTTCATTATCAAAATTACTGCTGTTTACAGGTCTTTTAGCACCTTTTTTATAGTAATTCTTTCTTTTGCTCGGTTTTCTTTTTAATTCATCCGAAGATTTTTTGTTATTCATCTTAATATATCTCCTTTTTTTACTGCCAAAAAGCCGATGTTACAGAAGCAGTTTTTTCCTTATTATTATAGTCATCAAGTATTACGGTTGCAAGTTCAGTCATTTTGTGTACCAAAATAATTACAATAACAATGTACAGTTATTTAATCGCATTTTTTTAATAAGCAAATGATTATAACCATCTAATGTATCAGTATGAATAGGTTTGCTCATAGAACACAACTCGTTTATAGAGAATTTTAAACATTCAAAAACCGCAGTATCTAAATTAAAATAAGCAAATTCTCGCAAATAATCAACACCATCAAAATCTCTGTCAGCAGAAATAAAATCTGCTAAATAAAGAATTTTATCAAGTTTTGTCATATTGGCTCTGCCGGTTGTATGATACCGTATTGCATCAATAATCTCTTTATCTTCAATGCTAAATTCTTGTTGAATAAATCTTGCTCCTAAAACGGCGTGCCACAGTTTATATTGACTTTTTTGTATATCATCTAATATTATACCAAACTCTTTAAACATTTTCAACATTTTTTCTTCGCTCTCATTTTTGCAGACATCATGAAGTAAACCGGAAAGATACGCCTTATCTTTATTATAACCGTATTTTTCAGCTAATTTATAAGATTCTTTTGCTACATTTATACTATGATAAAACCTTTTTTTATCTAGATTTTTTTGTAAATAATTTAAATAAACATCATAATTATTCTCCATAACTTACCTCATCATTTATATAAACCAAATCGAGTTATATAATCATATACATCTTTACAAACATATTTTTTAAAATCTTTATTATTTTTAATTGTATTTCTTATCTCGGTAGATGAAAAAGGCAAAATTTCCGCTTTGCAAATTTGAACTTTTGCACCCTCGCATTCGATTTTTTGTTTGTATTCGCAAATTTTTTCAAGATTTTCGTTGTCTCTGATAAAAGTTAAAATTTTAGCCTTTTCAAAGATTTTTTTATAATCTTTCCACTTTAAGAGCGACAAGAACATATCAGAACCGCAAATTAAGTAAAATTGTGCTTCGTTATAAATATTTTTGAGCATTTCAAGCGTTTTTACAGTGTAACTTATTCCGTCATTATTAATTTCAATATCCGATACTTCGCAGTTTTCAATATCATCAAACGCTAACTTGCACATATTAAGCCTGTGTTTTGCAGATATTAATTCAACGCTTGATTTATGCGGTGATATTTTACTCGGAATAACCAAAATTTTATCAAAATCAAATTCGTATTGAATTGTTTTTACAATTTGAATGTGACCTAAATGCACAGGGTTAAACGCACCGCCGTAAATTGCAATTTTCATAACTACTTTTTACTTTTAGGCAGAATTATTTTAGGTTCATTATTATTTCTTTTATAAAAAATCATTCTTCTGCCTATTACTTGAACAACATCGCATCTAGATTTTTTAGCAATTTCATTTGCGATATTTTTTGGTGTATCAGGTGAATTTTCAAGCGAATTTATTTTAATAAGTTCACGCTTTTTAAGTGCGTCATCAACCTGTTTTATAAAATTATCATTTACACCGTCTTTTCCGACTTGAAAAAGAGTTTCGTAATTATTAGCAAGCCCTCTTAAATATGCTCTTTGTTTACTTGTCAGCATCTAAATACTCCTTTAATTTAATCTTTAATTCCCTTAATGCATTTCCCCTGTGGCTGATTTTATCCTTTTCATCAGCCGAAAGTGAAGCAAATGATTTATCGCCAACATAAAAATATGGGTCATATCCAAACCCGTTTTGACCGCTCGGCTCAAAACCGATTAAGCCTTTGCACTCGCCAAAGCATTTTATTTCATCACCGTTTGGAAATACAACTGAAATTGCACAGCAAAACTTTGCAGTTCTTTTTTCTTTGGATATATTTTTCAGTTTTTCAATCAGCAAAGCGTTGTTATTTTCATCAGTAGCGCTATCGCCGGAAAAACGTGAAGAATAAATACCCGGTGCACCGTTTAAAGAGTCAACACAAAGTCCCGAATCATCGGCAATAGCAGGTAAACCGCTTGTTTTGCAAGCAGAATTTGCTTTTAAAAAAGCATTTTCTTGGAATGTTGTTCCTGTTTCTTCAACTTCGGGAATTTTTATGTTTAAATCGTTTTCTGTAACCGCTTTTATTCCAAGTGGGGTTAAAATTCTCTCTAATTCAGATATTTTCTTTTTATTTTTACTTGCAATAATAAATTTCATTTATTCTTCCTCTTTACCGAAAAGAGCTTTTGCAAACTGTTCTGCTGAAAAGTCCTGCAAATCATCTATCTGTTCGCCAACTCCGATTAATTTAACCGGAATACCAAGTTCTTTATTAATAGCAATAACAACTCCACCTTTTGCGGTACCGTCTAACTTTGTAAGAATTATTCCCGTAATTCCTGCTGCTTCTTTGAATATTTTTGCTTGATTTACTGCGTTTTGACCTGTTGTAGCATCTAAAACAAGTAAAACTTCAACATCTGCATTTGGTAGTTCTCTGTTAATGATTCTCGACATTTTTGAAAGTTCATCCATAAGATTTTTCTTATTATGAAGTCTACCTGCGGTATCGCAAATAATAACATCTGAATTTCTTGCTTTTGCCGCTGCAATTGTGTCAAAAACTACCGCCGAAGGGTCAGCACCCTCGCCGTGTTTAATTATCGGAACACCTGCTCTGTCAGCCCAAATCGTTAGTTGTTCAGCCGCCGCCGCTCTAAAAGTATCGGCAGCACCGAGTATTACTGATTTTCCTTCTTCTTTAAATCTGTGAGCCATTTTTCCTATTGAAGTTGTCTTTCCAACGCCGTTTACTCCGATTACTAAAATCATCGAAGGTTTTGTGTTAGTTTTTATAGAGTTGTCTACACTCATCATATCTGTAATAACTTGTTCAAGCATTTCACTGATTTGAGTAGTGTCAGTAACTCTTTCGCTTTTTACTCTTTTTCTAAGTTCATCACAAACAGCAGTTGCAGTTTCAACACCGGTATCCGCTAGGATAAGCGTTTCTTCAAGTTCTTCAAATAATTCTTCATTAATTTTTGTAAATGATGAAATTACTGAGTTTACCGCACCTGAAAAACTTTCCCTTGTTTTTTTTAGACCGTTGCTTATTTTGCTGAATAATCCCATTATATCACCTTATTTTACTACTTTACTTTTAAGTGTTTTTTCGATTTCCGAAACATCAATTGATAATAATTTTGAAACGCCCTTTTCTTGCATAGTTACACCGTAAAGTACATCTGCCTCTTCCATTGTACCTCTTCTGTGAGTAATTACAATAAACTGTGTGCTGCTACTCATTCTTCGTAAATATGAAGCGACTTTATCAACATTAACTTCGTCAAGAGCAGCCTCAACTTCGTCAAGTAAACAGAACGGAGGCGGATTTACTTTCATAATTGCAAAATATATTGAAACTGCGATAAGTGCTTTTTCACCGCCCGAAAGTTGCTCTATAATAGAAATATTTTTTCCCGGTGGTTGCGCAATTATGTCTATACCCGATTCTAAAACATTATCGGGATTGGTAAGTTGTAACTGAGCATTACCGCCACCGAACAGTTCTTTAAAAACTCCTGTGAAGTTTCTTGCAATAATAACAAACTTTTCAGTAAACATTTCTTCCATTTTTTTAGTAAGCCCGTTAATAATACCTTTAAGTTCGGCAGAAGATTTTTCAACATCTTTGATTTGCGAAAGCATATATTCATATCTTTCTGAAACTTCTTTATATTCATCGATTGCCGAAACATTAACTGCACCTAATGCACGAATTTTTGATTTAATCTCATTAAGTCGCTTTGTTGCAGACGTAATATCATCAATATGAAATCCTATTTCTTCCGCTTGTGATTTTGTAAGTTCATATTCGTCATAAAGTTTTGAAATAATATCGGAATACTGTTTTTCAAGTGATTCTTTACGCTCTGTCAGTCTTGCAAGTTCACCGGATAAACGTTCTTTATCCTGTGATTTTTCTCGCTCTAAATTTCTTGAATTAAAACTTGCTTGTTCAAGTCGATTTCTATTTTCTGTCAAATTTTTAATTACTTCTTCATTTGATTCAGATTTTGCAAGAAATCCTTTTGAAAGTTGAGTAAGTCGTTCAATTTCTTCTTTTTCCTGGACGTTTTTTTGTTTCAAAGAAAATATTTCAGAGTTCAAATCGTTAATTTTTCCCTGTCTGTTATTTTTTGTTTCTTTTATCTGATTAATTGCATCTTTTAAATTAACAATATCTTTTGAAAAAGATACAATTTCAAACCTAATATCTGAAATTTTATCTGTTATTTCTGATTTTGTGTCAGATAATTTTTCTTTATCAGAAAGCAGTAAATCTATATTCTTTTCCTGTTCGGCTTTTTCTTCTTCTAATTCTTTTAAAAATTTTTCATAATTTTTTATGCTTTCTTTTAACTCTTTAATTCTTAAAGACGAGTTTTCTTTTGAAGAAACTAAATTGTCAAGGTTCACTTTATTAGTGTTGAATTGTTCCTCTAAAAGTTTCAATTCACCTAATAATCTAATTTTATCTTCATTTGCAATTTTTAATTTTTCTTCTCTTTGAGCATTTGTAGAGTTAAATTCATCACTCTCTTTTTGCAAAAGTTTAAGTTTATTGTTTAACGAAGAAATCTCAGCATTTGTTGTTTTTATCTTTTCTTTCAAGGATTCAATTTGCGAATTTCTGTTAATAAGTCCTGCGTTTTTGGCATTTGAACCGCCGGTAAGCGAACCGCCCGGATTTACAACCTGACCATCTAAGGTTACAATTTTAAATCTGTAATTAAACTTCTTTGCAATAGTTACAGCACAGTCAATATCTTCCGCAACAACTGTTCTGCCGAGAAGCCAACTTGTAATATCTTTATATTGCTTTTCGGTACTGACAAGTTCATCCGCAAAACCAATGAATCCAAAACTGTTTTCCACCGATTTATCTTTCAGCGGATTAGGTCGAATAGATGTTAGTGGCAAAAATGTTGCCCTACCTGATTTGTTACGTTTTAAAAAAGCAATTGCCTGTTTAGCGTATTCCTCATTAGACACAACAATATTTTGCATAGAAGCACCCAAAGCGGTTTCAATAGCGGTTGAGTATTTGTCAGAAACTTCAATTAACTTTGAGACAGGACCGTGAACACCTTTAATTTCACCGCTTTTTGATGCCTTATACACCTGTTTTACCGCATAATTAAATCCGTCAAGGTTTCGTTCAAGTTCTTCTAAAATCTTAATTCTACGCGAAAATTCAGCCGAATCAAGCGTTTTTACATTAATCTCATCGGTCAATGATTTTATTCTTTCCGCTCTTTTTTCAACCTTTAATTTATAACCGCCGATAACATTATTGCACTCGCTTATAGTTTTATCGCAATCTTCAATATCTGCTTTGCATTCTTCGATTTCGACTTGAACATCTTCAAGATATTCTTTGATTTTTTCAACCGTATCTTCATAATTTTCAAAAGTGCCGTCTATTTCCTGAACAGCAGTTCTCGAAGCGGTCAAATCAATTTTGCACTTTGAAATTTTTTCTGATAATTCATTTACTATTCTGTTTTTATCAGAAATTTTTTCAGAAAAATTGCCGGAGTTACCTGAAACAGAATCTAATTTTTGCATCTCTTTATCAAGTTCTGAATTCTTTTCGGCAGATTTTTTCTCAATTATTGCTATTTGACGTTTTTTTTCTTCGATATTTTTATTAAGAGTTTCATCATCTGTATTAGCATTATGAATCTCGCCTTTAAGACGCTCGATGTTTTCGTTATTATGTAAAATGTTGTTATTTAAAACAGCAATTTGTTCTTTAATATCAGAACTTTTTTCATCGGTTTTAGCAGATTCACGGCGGATAGCATCAATCTGCGAAGAAATTTTATTTATCTCTATTGCCTCAATATCTGATTTAGCAATAATCTCAGTTAATTCTCGCTCTAATCGTTCATATTGTGCTTTTGCAACAGTAATTTTTTCTTCTTGCGTTTTTAACTGCTCGTCCGATTTATTTAAAGTATTTAGCCATAAGCCTATTTCAAGTTGCTTTTTTTCATCAGAAACTGATAAAAACTCTTTCGCCTTTTCGCTCTGAATTTTCAATGGTTTAACTCGCAATTCAAGTTCTGACATAATATCTTTTAGTCTAACCAAATTATCTTCGGCATGAAGTAGTTTTCTTTCGGCTTCGAGTCTTCTGTAACGGTATTTTGAAATTCCTGCCGCCTCTTCAAAAATATCTCTGCGCTCATCTGATTTTGAGCCAACAATTTCGTCAATTCTGCCCTGTCCAATCATTGAATAACCGTCACGACCCAAACCTGTATCCATAAACAATTCGTGAATATCTTTAAGCCTTACTGTGTTGCC
>CACYEQ010000091.1 GCA_902773485.1 Oscillospiraceae bacterium | reverse complement strand
TGGTGTGGCGGAACTGGCAGACGCCCGGGACTTAAAATCCCGTGGGTGAATAACCCGTACCGGTTCGATTCCGGTCACCAGCACCAAACAACTCCTTAACTTATTTAGGTTGGGGAGTTGTTGTTATTTACTAACTACTAAAATCATTAGAGTTTCATTATTAGTGCATAAATTCTTGACAAAACAATAAATAATTTGTATAATTATTTTATATTTTGAAAGGAAATTAAGAAAAATGAAAAAGTTTGTATATTTTTTATTAGTCGCGATAGTGTTATTTGTTCTTTGCAGTTGTGACAGTAATATTGCTTTTTGGCAAAAACAATCTGAAACAACCACTGTTATTACTACCGAAACGACGGCTGAGGTGAGGTTTGCCACTAAAGAGGTTGCTCTGAATGTAGGCGATACAAATGAATTAGTTGTTATTGCTCCCGAAAATGCAGATTTGAAGTGGTATTCTTCCGATACATCGGTTGTTAAGGTTGATAACGGAACAGTTAAAGGCATTTCAAGAGGCACTGTAACAATAACTGTTAAATTAGGTCAGTCAATCGACACTTGCATTGTAAAGGTAAAAGAAAAATCCAAAAATGATAAAAAAACAACTACAACCAAAAGAATTGTACAAACTACGGTTGTTTACCAAGATTCGGGCAGTGCTTCTTACACACTCGGAAGTTTGTCTATACAAAATGATTTAGGCGGTCGTTCTTATTTAGATAGTTGTACTGATTGGAAAATTCAAGAAATGATTAATGAGATTTTAGCGAGAAATCATTATAAATTTAAAACAAAAGAATGGTTTAACTATTTCAGCACATTTGATTGGTATTTTTACAATACATCTGATATGAGTGTGGCTGAAAGCCGATTTAACAACATTGAAAGAGCAAATTACAATTTTCTTGCAAAATACAGAAACGGTAATTAAAATAAAGGCGAGATATTATTTCTCGCTTTTTGCTTTTAATAATTTTTATTGAATTGATAAGAATAGGGGGTTTAAAAAATGTGGTACGAAAAATCAGCAATTTATCAAATATATCCGTTGGGTTTGTGCGGAGCACCGCTTAAAAATGACGGAATACTGCAACACAGAATTTTAAAAGTATTAGATTTTACAGAGCATATTAAAAAAATGGGGTTTTCAGCGGTACTTTTTAATCCGCTTTTTGAGAGCGATGCTCACGGGTATGATTCGAGAGATTTTTCAAAAGTTGATTGCAGGCTCGGCACTAACGATGATTTTAAAAAAGTTTGTAATGAACTTCACAAAAACGGTATTAAAGTTATTCTCGACGGTGTTTTCAACCATGTCGGCAGAGGTTTTTTTGCTTTTCAAGATGTAGTTAAAAACAAGTGGGACAGCCGTTATAAAGATTGGTTTAATATTTCGTTTGATGGCAATACTGAATTTAACGATGGTTTTTGGTATGAAACTTGGGAAGGATGTTATGAACTTGTTAAACTGAATTTGTATAACCGGGAAGTGCGAAAGTACATTTTTGAAAATATAAAAAATTGGGTTAATGAGTTTGATATTGACGGACTTCGTCTTGATGTTGCTTATTGTTTGAACGACGATTTCTTATCCGCTCTTCGCCGTTTTATCAATGAGTTAAAGCCTCAGTTTTTTGTGTTCGGCGAAACGCTTCACGGCGATTATAACCGCTGGATGAATGATAACGCTTGTCATTCGGTAACAAATTACGAATGTTACAAAGGAATTTATTCGAGTTTTAACTGTGCCAATATGCACGAAATTTCGTACAGTTTAAACCGTCAGTTCGGCGCCGAGCAATGGTGCTTATACACAGGCAAGCATTTGGTTTGCTTTGTAGATAATCACGATGTCAGCAGAATTGCAACAATTCTTGATGATAAAAAACAATTACCCCAAATTTACGGATTGCTTTTTGCTATGCCGGGTATTCCTTGCATTTATTACGGTAGTGAATGGGGCGAAAAAGGTGATAAATCACAAGGCGACCCATCGCTTCGCCCTGCATTTTTAAAACCTGTTTTTAATGATTTGAGTAAGATCATAAAAAAATATATTAATATTCATCAAAACAGTGAAGCATTTTGTTACGGAGGATACAGAAATTTACTCGTTCAGCCGAAACAGTTGGTTTTTGAACGCTGTTCTCAGAATGAACGAATAATTGTCGCTATAAATACTTCGGGTGAGCCTTTTTGTGCTTATTTTGATGCAGGTGCATGCGAAGGAACCGATTTGATTACTGAAAATAAAGTATCTTTTGACGGCGGTTTGAAGTTAAAACCTTATTCCTGCCTTTACATAAAAGTTTAAATTTTTATTATTATACTTGAAAATTAGGGGAATATATAGTAAAATACTATTATCTTAATGAAAAAGGAAAATGCAATGAATATTGATTTGGAAAACGGAATTTGTCCTGTTTGTAAGGCGAAACTATTTACTGATGATGTTGCTTTCTGTCCTGATTGCGGAGCACCGCATCATAAAAAGTGTTTTAACAATTTAGGGCATTGCTTTTATGTTGATACACATGGTACAAAAAGTCAATGGCAGTATGAAAAAGTCCCTTACCCCGAAAGCAATAATAAAGACAACAACGATAATAACAATTATGTTAAATGTCCAAACTGCGGGTATTTAAATGAAAATAATGATAAAGTTTGTAAAAAATGCGGAACTCATTTAAAAGAGGAGCCAAAACCAAATGAGCCTTCTCAAAACCCATTTTTTAAGGCTAACGGTCTTAACCCGAATGAGGATATCGGCGGAGTGAATATTAAAGAAACGGCTTCGTTTGTGGGTTACAACGCTTTAAGATATATAAAAGTTTTTAAGCGTATGACAGAGAAAAATTCAAAAGTATCTTGGAATTGGCTCGGGTTTTTCTTTACAGAGTATTGGTATATTTCAAGAAAAATGTATGCCCCTGCGATTTTGCGAAGCATTCTAACCATTCTTAGTTCGGTTTGTTTGCGTATTATCAGCAACGATGCTAATGTTGAAAATATTTTAAACGCAAACCCTATTTTGTTAAACTGGTTTTTGGTTTTATCGACGATTTCACTCGGATTTAATATAATTACAGGCATTTTCGGTGATTATTTTTATAAAAACCACGCTATTTCAAAAATAAAGGCGTTGAAAGATGAGAGTAATCCGTCGGAGATTGATTATATGAGAGCAGGCGGTACCAATATATTTTTACCGATTGTTTTATATTTCGGAATAGAAATGCTTGTGACATTGATTTTAATGTTTCTTTGATTTATAGGAGTTGTTTTATGAATAATAATAATAAAATATGTAAAAAATGCGGAACAATTAATCGCGAAACCGCTCTTTTTTGCAAAAATTGCGGTAAAAGATTTGAAGAAAGCGTAAATGTAAATATTAATAATCAAGATTTTATCAGCGAACAGGAGTTTTCGGCTTTTATTGGAAAAAATCAAGAAAGATTTATGCCTCATTTCAGAAAATTTTTTACAGGCAAAAAGGTGAGTTTCAGCCCTCTTGTGTTTTTGCTTACACTTTTGGCAGCACCTTTTGCCGGCGGTTTTTGGTTTTTGCACAGAAAAATGTATAAAATCGGAACCGTTATTTTAGCAGTAGGTATTTTAATGCAAGTTGTTGCGGTTTATGAGGCGTTTGATGTTATGAAACGCACTTATGATACAATTATGCCTTATGTAACAGAACGCTCGTACAATTATAATTCAGGATATGATGACGATTATGACTATTATTTTGATGATAACCATAGCGACAACTATTATTTTAACAGCAATGATTTAGTTAAAAGAGTTGTAAATGTGTGTCAAGAAGAACTTGCTCGTTACAGTGTTATTAATTGGATTTTAAGTTTAGTAGAGTTGTCAGGTGCGATTTTGTTAGGATTGTTTGCAAAGTATATTTATTTTAGATATTCGGTTAATAGAATTATGAGTTTGAAAAAACAAAATTTATCCGATTACAGTCTCGAAAAAGTTGCAAATCAAGGCGGAACAAACAGCGTGCCTTGGATAATAACTTTGGTGTTTTTTGTTTTGCTTTACTTTGGTTCAATTATGGCATTTGCAATTAATTTAGTAAGTTCGTATTTTTAGAATTTAAGACAAAGGAGTTATAAATTATGAAGATAAGAAAAGCAATAATTCCTGCGGCAGGACTGGGTACAAGAATTTTACCTGCTTCAAAAGCAACACCGAAAGAGATGTTGCCGATAGTAGATAAGCCTGCAATTCAATACATTGTTGAAGAGGCAGTTGAAGCCGGAATTGAAGAAATTTTAATTATTACCAATCGAGGCAAAGGCGTAATAGAGGACCATTTTGATCATTCTGTCGAGTTGGAACATGCTTTGAGAGATTCAAAAAAGTTTAAGCAGTTGGCACAGGTTGAACAACTGGCAAATCTTGCGAATATCACATTTTTGCGTCAAGGTGTAACAGGGGGGTTAGGTCACGCTGTATTAAAAGCTAAAGCGTGGGTCGATGATGAGCCTT
This sequence comes from Oscillospiraceae bacterium, assembly GCA_902773485.1. Taxonomy (GTDB): domain Bacteria; phylum Bacillota; class Clostridia; order Oscillospirales; family Acutalibacteraceae; genus RUG11462. Next base: position 3,180 of record CACYEQ010000091.1, on the reverse strand, counting down.
TTGCAGTTCTTTACGGCGATGATGTTATTATCGGTGATATTCCCGCAATCGGAGAGTTATCAGAAGTTTATAGTCAATACGGACTTGGCGTTGCAGGTGTTAAAAAAGTTTCCAAAGAACAGATTACAAAGTATTGTTCGCTGGATGTTGAAATGGTAAGCGACAAGGTTATGAAAGTTACCGATATGATTGAAAAACCGTCACCTTATCAAATTATGTCGCTTTATTCAATACTCGGAAGAGTTATTTTGCCTCCTAAAATCTTTGAAATACTTGAAAATATTCCAAAAGGTGCAGGTAATGAACTTCAATTAACCGACGCTATGCGCGTGCTTGCGAGAAATGAAGGTATGATGGGAATTGAATTTTCGGGAAAAAGATACGATATGGGCAACAAACTCTCCTTTATGCAGGCAAATGTCGAAATGTCACTTAAAAATCAGGAATTTGGTAAAGATTTTAAAAAATATTTGAAAGATTTAGTAAAAACCCTTGACTAATTGCAAAAAAGAGTGTAGAATAATTTTGTTATGCTGAAAAGTATAATTTTTTTAAAACAATTCCTTGCTTGAAAAAAGGTTTTTCAAGCCGAATGACCGAAAGGAGGTACAATATCAATGGCTAATATTTATGAAACCGTATTGGTTTTCTCGCTTAAAGGCGGCGAAGAGTCAGCAAAAGAGGGCGTTGAGAAATTTAAAGCGCTTATCGAATCAAACGGCACTATTGATAATGTAGATGAATGGGGTAAAAGAAGACTTGCTTATCCAATCAACTACGAAAATGACGGCTACTATGTTGTTATTACTCATACTGCTGAACCTACATTTATTTCTGAACTTGCTCGTAAACTCAATATCGCTGATAATGTGTTAAGATATTTAACCGTTGCCAAAGAGGCGTAAATCTTAACGAAAGAGAAGTAAAAACAAATGCTTAATGTAGTAGTAATTATGGGCAGACTTACTGCCACACCGGAACTTCGCACAACAAACACAGGTTTGTCTGTTACATCTTTTACAGTTGCTGTAAACCGCAACTATTCAAAAGACGGTAATTCTCAGACAGACTTTATCAATTGCGTTGCATGGCGTCATAATGCCGATTTTATCAGCAAATATTTTGGCAAAGGTCAAATGATTGCGATAAAAGGTTCTTTGCAACAAAGAAATTATCAAGATAAAGACGGAAATAACAGAACAGCGTATGAAGTCATTGTTGACAGTGCGGATTTTTGCGGTTCAAAATCAGAATCAAGTTCTAATTCGTTCTCTGCAAGAGCGGAAGGCGAACCCGCTTCATTTTCAAATGTTGATACAGGCGATTTTGAAGAAATTTCAATGGGTGATGAGGACTTGCCGTTCTAATTTCTAAAATAAAGTAAGGAGGTAACCTTTGATGGAAGAAAATAAAAGACCTGAGCGTCCTGTAAGACCTATGAGAAAAGGTCGTAAAAAAGTTTGTGCTTTCTGTGTTGACAGGCAGGGCGGCGGATTTATCGATTACAAAAATATTTCAAAACTCTCTAAATATACATCTGAAAGAGCAAAAATTTTGCCTCGTAGAGTTACAGGTACTTGCACTTATCACCAGAGAGCGTTGACAGTTGCAATTAAAAGAGCAAGACATTTAGCATTAATGCCTTATGTTTCTGACTAATTGAATTCATTTGCCCGATGATTTTTCATCGGGCTTTTGTTTGTTTTACACAAAATATTTGCGTTTCTTTATGTGTTGTAACTATATGTAGAGGTTGAAATCTTTGTCGAAATGTGCTATAATGTCTGCAACAAGGAGTGAGAGTAGATAATGAGAAAATTTATTCCTTTAATCCTATCAATTAGTTTATTAATTTCAACATTTAGTTTTTATCAAATAATTGCTTCTGCTTCTACTTTTGAAGAAATAAATCAATCCGAAGTTTTTATTAAACAACAACCGAAAACCTGTACTTTGGCTTCTTCGGTTATGATGGTAAGACGCGCTTCTATTTTATGCGGTAAAACCAATTGGAAAAGCATTACTGAAGATTCTATGCGTTCTACTGCTTGGATTAACGGATTAGGTCTTAGTTGGGAGTTTACTTATAACGGTATTTCGGTAGGTCATAACGATTTACCTTCAACAAATAAGAAAAACTGTTTAATTAATTTACTGACGAGTCACCCTGAGGGCATTGTAGCGTATAACTACGGTAATTCAAGCCAGTATCACGCAATAATTCTTACAGATTATACCGACGGAATGTTTTATTGCGCAGACCCAGCCGGAAGCACAGTAGGCAGAGTTCCGCTTACTTCTTCCACAATAAAGGGAAGCGGACAAGACGGAAAAATTGCAAATTTCAATTACTATTGGTATGTAACAAGCCCTTCTTTTTCAACTAACGGTGATTATCATCTGCACAAAACCGTTTTGAAAAATTACAAAGAAGCAACCTATTTTGAAAACGGTTATTCGGGCGATATGGTTTGTTCGATTTGTAATGAGATAATTCAAAAAGGTACAGTAACAAACAAATTATCTTTAAAAACGCCCAGTGTAAAGTATTCTACAGCTAAAAAGAAAATAAAAGTTACTTATAAAAAAGTTAAAAATGCAACCGGCTTTCAGGTAAAATGTGTTAATACGGCAAACGGTAATTCTTATGCAAAAAAATATAATACAACCAAAACTGTAACAAAATCGATAACATCTCTCAGAGGAAAATCTTATAAAGTAAAAATAAGGTCTTACACTAAAAATAAAAATACAGGCAAAATTGCTTATTCAAGTTGGACCAAAAATAAAAAACTAACAGTTAAATAGAATTTAAGCGACAGATTTATAAATTTGTCGCTTCTTTTTATAAAAAATGCTTGCAATTCTATGACAATTATGGTATACTATATCGGTAATACTCACGCATTACGACTTTTTTGCCATGTCTCGATTATTCGGGGGCAGTGAAGGATGACTGATGCGGCGGTAAATAACAAATTTTTTATGGAGGACATTAATATGTCAGTAATTTCAATGAAACAGTTGCTTGAATCAGGTGTACATTTCGGTCACCAAACAAGACGCTGGAACCCAAAAATGGCTCCGTATATCTTTACAGAGCGTAACGGTATCTACATTATCGACTTGCAGAAAACCGTTAAAAAATTAGAAGAGGCTTACAACTTAGTTCGTGACCTC
>CACYEQ010000090.1 GCA_902773485.1 Oscillospiraceae bacterium | reverse complement strand
CATCAACTATAACCACGGTATCTGCCCCGATTACAAGACTATCACGATATTTTTTTGCAACATCTTTCGCCTTTAAAATCGCTAAATACTCGGCAACATCTTTTACCGAAATATTTTTCGGCACAATTTCCTCACAATCGGAGGGTATTATTTCAAATTTTTCAAAAATTGTTTTTAATAACTCTTCTCTTCTCGGCGATTTGCTCGCTAGTATTACTTTCATTTTGCCACCAATCAATTTAGTTTTTTAATAACATTAATTATATCATCGTTTATTGTGATATTCGCCATATCATCAAAAGAAGTTTCGGATTTGTTGATTAACGCCAGCGTTTCACCACTAAAATACCTAACAAAAGATGCCGCCGGGTAAACGGTAAGCGAAGTGCCGACAACTATCATTAAATCGCTGTTTTTTATTGCGTTTATTGCGCCTTTTATCGTGTTTTCATCAAGCGGTTCTTCATACAAAACAACATCGGGCTTTACAACTGCTCTGCATTTTTTACATATTGGCAAATCATTTTGCAAAATATATTTAAGCGAATAAAACTCACCGCATTTTGTGCAGTAGTTTCTGTGAATACTACCGTGAAGTTCAAAAACTTTTGTGCTGCCTGCCGTTTGGTGAAGCCCGTCAATGTTTTGCGTTACAACGCTAAGCGTTTTGCCTTTTGTTTCAAGGTTGGCAAAATATCTATGCGCTAAATTCGGTTTAGCGTCTTCATAAATCATTTTTGATTTGTAAAAATCGTAAAATAAATTGGTATGAGAAACAAAAAACGAATGTGAAATTATCTCTTCGGGTGAATATTTACCGCCTGCGTCTTGATTATAAAGTCCGTCAGCCGAGCGAAAATCGGGTATGCCCGACGGACATGAAATCCCCGCCCCAGTAAAAACGCATATATTTTTTGCTTTTTCAATACTTTGCTTCAAACACTCAATTTTATCCATAAACTTTACCTCAAAGCAGCAAAAAGCCACAATGTGTGGCTTTTTACGCTAATCTCTTAAAAATAAATCTCTTGTATAAACCTTGTCAATAACATCCTCTAATTCTGAGTTGTATCTGTTCGCTATTATCGAGTTGCTTAATCTTTTGAACTTATCAAGGTCGTTTACAACTTCGCTGCCGAAGAATGAATCACCGTCATCAAGCGATGGCTCATAAACAATAACCTTAATGCCTTTTGCTTTAATTCTTTTCATAATACCCTGAATTGAACTTTGGCGAAAGTTATCAGAACCCGCTTTCATTGTAAGACGGTAAACACCTACAACAATATCGGTTTGAGAATGACCTGATTCGGCATTTTCGCTCTTAAATCCCGCCAAATTCAAAACTCGATCAGAAATAAAGTCTTTTCTGGTTCTGTTGGCTTCAACAATAGCCTCAATCAAGTTTTGCGGAACCTCGTTATAATTTGCAAGCAATTGTTTTGTATCTTTCGGTAAGCAATAACCACCGTAACCAAATGATGGATTATTATAATGCCTGCCGATTCTTGGGTCAAGACAAACGCCTTCAATAATTTGTTTTGTGTTAAGTCCTTTCATCTCAGCATAAGTATCAAGTTCGTTGAAAAACGATACCCTAAGTGCAAGATAAGTGTTAGCAAAAAGTTTTACCGCCTCTGCTTCGGTAAATCCCATATACAGAGTGTCAATTTTTTCTTTTAACGCACCCTCTTGCAAAAGCGAGCCAAAAGTTTTTGCAACTTTCGTGAGTCTCTCATCATTCAAATCTGTTCCTACAATAATACGACTCGGATACAAATTATCATAAAGAGCCTTGCTCTCTCTCAAAAACTCAGGTGAAAAGATTATATTTTTACTGCCTGTTTTCTCACGAATATGCTCAGTATAACCAACAGGAATAGTAGATTTTATTACCATTACGGCATTTGGATTAACTTTCATTACCAAATCAATTACGCTTTCGACCGCGGAAGTGTCAAAAAAGTTCTTGGTTGGGTCATAGTTTGTCGGCGCAGCAATAACCACAAAATCAGCCTCTTTATAAGCCGCCTCACCGTCAAGCGTTGCCGATAAATTAAGTTCTTTTTCCCCTAAGTATTTTTCTATATACTCATCTTTTATTGGCGATTTTCTGTTATTAATCAATTCTACCTTTTCAGGCAGAATATCTACGGCTGTAACTTCGTGATGTTGCGCCAATAATATTGAAATCGAAAGTCCAACATAGCCTGTCCCCGCAACCGCAATTTTCAT
>CACYEQ010000089.1 GCA_902773485.1 Oscillospiraceae bacterium | reverse complement strand
TAAAACTTTTTCGGTGCCAACTTTGAATCGGTGGTAAGAACGGTGCGAGCGCACTTTTGCAAGGTATCTCGACATAGCGCCGACATTTTTGGAAATAGACATTTTGTTGTCATTTAAAATAACAATCAATTTATCTTTTGAACGGCCGGCGTTGTTAAGTCCCTCATAAATCAAACCGCCTGAAATAGCACCGTCGCCGACAACCGCAACAACATAGCTGTTATCTTTTTTCTCACGCTTTGCCTCTGCAATACCAAAAGCCGCCGAAACGCTGTTGCTTGCGTGGCCTGCAATAAAAGCATCATATTCACTTTCATCAGGTCGGGGGAAACCAGAAATACCGCCTTTTTGGCGAAGTGTATTCATTTTATCGAGTCTGCCTGTAAGCATTTTGTGAATATAACATTGATGTCCGACATCAAAAATTATCTTATCTTTAGGAAGATTAAAATTTTTATGTAATGCTACTGTTAATTCAACAGCGCCTAAGTTTGAAGCCAAATGACCGCCGGTTTTTGAAACAGTTTTTATAAGTTCTTCTCTTAACTCTTTGCAAAGTTCACTTGTTTGTTTATCATCTAACTTTTTTATATCATCAGGCTTTTTTATTGTATCAAGTACCATATTAAAATCCTTTTAATTCATATTATTCAAAATAATTATATTCATTATACCACAATTATGCATAAATATACAACCCCTATTTTAAAAATATTCAGATTGAAAAGAAATGTAAACTGTGCTATAATGGGTTGGATACAAAAAAGGTAAGGTTTTTTATATGAAAAAAGATTTTTTAAAAGGACTTCGCCACTCGGTTCCTATTGCAGTCGGCTATTTTGCGGTGTCGTTCAGTTTTGGAATTTTAACTGCAAAATATATGAAATTTGGTTTTTCGGCTGTATCATCAGGAATATTAAGTCTTACAAATGTCACTTCGGCAGGGCAGTTTGCCGCTGTTACTGCGATTGTGGGCGGTTCGGGACTTGTTGAAATGGCGATTTTACAGTTTATAATTAATCTTCGCTATGCGCTTATGGGTTTTTCGCTCAACCAAAAATTACCTGAAAATATGTCGCTTTTTCAGCGTTCTGTAATCGCATTCGGCAATACCGATGAGATTTTTGCGGTAGCAATTTCGGACAAATATCCGCTGTCTTTTCATTATATGCTCGGTCTTGAAAGCTTGCCGATTTTCGGTTGGACTGCGGGTACTGTGGTGGGCTTTTTAGCAGGTGAGATTTTGCCAAAATCGGTTACAACTGCTTTGGGCATTGCACTTTACGGAATGTTAATTTCAATCGTAATGCCTGTTGCAAGGCAAGAAAAAAGCGTGAGAACGGTTGTTTTAATCTCGATTGCTTTAAGTTGTTTGTTTTTCTATATTCCTCTTTTAAATGTTGTAAATTCGGGTTTTGCGGTAGTAATTTGTACAGTGTTATCGTCATCGTTTGGTGCATATTTCTTCCCTGTAAAGGAGGAAGAAAATGAGGTATAATATTTATATTTACATACTTGTAATGGCAACGGTCACCTATTTAATAAGAGTTTTACCGCTTACTGTTTTTAAGAAAAAGATTAAAAATAAATACATATTGTCATTTTTGCACTATGTGCCTTATACTTGCCTTTCTGCTATGATTGTGCCTGCTATTTTTTATTCTACAAGCAGTTTATTAAGCGCTGTTGCAGGATTTTGTGTTGCAGTAATTCTCGGATACTTTAAAAAAGGACTTGTCACCGTAGCAGTTTCGGCAAGCCTTGCGGTTTTTGCAGTAGAAATGCTGATTAAATTTGCATTTTAGCAAGAATAATTGCATATTTATTAATGAATATGCAATTTTGTAGTAAAAATGCTTGCAATTATCGACTTTTTATGATAAAATATTTTTGTTATTTTTATATATGACTCTGGAGAAGTTTGCTTTGTGCAAGTGCCGAAGGTGTAAGGAAAATCCGATCTCTCAGGCAAAAGGACAGATGATTTATTTTTTATAATATTTCGACTTTAAAAGAGTATTGCAATTTTACAATACTCTTTTTTATATTATTTTTAAGAAAGGGTGAATTAATGAAAAAGAAATTTATTTTTGCTTTACTCTGTTTTTTGGTTATGACCTTGCTTTGCAGTTGTAAAACCGAAGATTCAATTGCAAATGTAAACGGCAAAGTAAATGACTTTGTTTGGGGTTGGTTCGGCGTAATTTTGCTTGTAGGCACAGGCATTATTATGACTTTGCTAACAAAGGTTTTTCAAATCTCGCATATCGGTCATTGGTTTAAACACACAATCGGTAGCGTATTTAAAAAACATGTTTCGGGCCATACAAAAGATAAAGGCTCAATTTCGCAGTTTCAGGCACTTTGTACTGCTCTTGCCGCAACAATCGGTGTAGGTAATATAGCAGGTGTGGCTGCTGCAATTTGCACAGGCGGTCCTGGTGCTGTTTTCTGGATGTGGGTAGCAGCATTCTTTGGAATGATGACTAACTATTCCGAAAATGTTTTAGGCATTTTCTATCGTCGAAAAAATTCTGACGGCGAATGGTCGGGCGGTGCAATGTATTATTTGCGTGACGGTTTGGGCGCTAAGAAAAATTGCAAAACTTTGGGTAAAGTTCTTGCGGTAATTTTCTCTTGTTTTGCTCTTCTCGCTTCATTCGGCATAGGAAATATGGGACAGGTTAATAAAATCGTTATTAACTTTGCCGATGCATTTCCGTCTGAAAGTCTTTCAAGAGTAAACTTTCTTGGAACATCGCTTTATAATGTTATTTTAGGTGTTGCTTTAATGCTTATTGCAGGACTTATTATTCTCGGTGGCATCAAAAGAATTGCTAATTTTGCCGAAAAAATCGTACCTGTTATGGTAGTTTTGTTTATAATAGGTTCGCTTGTTATAATCGGTGTAAACTATCAGCATATAGGTTTGGCATTCGGTGCAATTTTCCGCGATGCATTTAATCCTACTTGGAAAACAGTAACAGGAGGAGCAGGAGGATTTGTGCTGTCTGTTGTTATAAAACAAGGTTTTAAACGAGGCGTTTTCTCTAACGAGGCAGGTCTCGGCTCATCGGTTATGGTACATTCAAATTCAAATGTTAAAGAGCCGGTAAAACAGGGTATGTGGGGCATTTTTGAAGTGTTTGCCGATACTATGGTTGTTTGCACAATGACCGCTTTGGTAATTCTAACTTCGGGCGTTATTGACCTTAACACAGGATCACTCGCTGATGGTACTTCGGGTGATGCAACCCTTGTTGCAAAAGCGTTTGACAAGGTGTTTACATTTGGCGGAGTAGGGTTTGGCAGTAAGTTTATTGCACTTGCTATCTTGCTGTTTGCGTTTACAACCGTACTCGGCTGGTCGCATTACGGCTCAAAAGCGTGGGAATATTTATTCGGAACAAAATCAACTTATTTTTACAAAGTTGTGTTTGTTCTTATGATTATGAGCGGTGCGGTAATGACTTCTTCGCTAGCTTGGGATATTTCCGATACATTCAACGGTTTGATGATGATTCCAAACTTAATCGGTGTGCTTTCGCTTTCGGCTTTGGTTGCGAAAATCACCAAAAACTATGTTGACAGGAAATTAAGAAAGAAACAGGGTATAAAACCAATGCTTTCTTTCGATAATGAAATTCAAAATGAGCAAGAGGCCAGATTAAAGGCTGACGGCGAACTTTAAAAAGAAAGGTGAAATAAAATGAATTTAGAACTTTTGGCATTTATTCTTTATTTTTGCTTAATGCTTGGTATCGGCATCTTCTTCTTTGTAAAATCAAAGGGAGCAGGCGGCGATAAAGAGTATTTCTTAGGCGGCAGACAAATGGGACCTTACGTTACCGCAATGAGCGCTCAGGCTTCCGATATGTCGGGCTGGCTTTTAATGGGCTTTCCGGGCAGCGTTTTGGCGTTTGGTTTCGGTAAAGTTTGGATTGGTATAGGTCTTGCATTAGGTACAATTTGCAACTGGATTTTTGTTGCAAAAAGACTTCGTCGTTTTTCGGCGGCTGCAAACGACTCTATAACATTACCTCAGTATCTTTCAAACAGATTTGCCACTAAAAATCCTGCTTTGCAAATAATCTGTGCAACAATTTTTTTGGTGTTCTTTACAGTTTATGTTGCTTCAAGTTTTGTTGCAGGCGCAACTGTTTTTTCAGAGATTATTCCTCAGTTAAAAGGTAACGAATCGCTTGCAATGATTATTTTTGTAGCAATTATTATTTGCTACACATTCTTAGGCGGATTTAAAGCGGTTTGTTGGACAGACTTTTTCCAAGGTCTTATGATGTTAATAGCAATTTTAGCAGTTCCGATTGTTATTCTTGCTACAAAAGACCTTAACTTTGACGCTTTGAATCAGGTATTCTCCTACACAGACGGCGCTTCAAAAGAAACAGTAGAATGTGCATTTAATTCAAATCTTTTCTCTGCTTCTTGGCAAGACATTGTTTCGGGACTTGCTTGGGGACTTGGTTACTTTGGAATGCCTCACATTTTAGTAAGATTTATGTCTATTAAAAGTCCTAAAATGGTTAAAAAATCAGCTACTGTCGCTATTATTTGGGTAATTCTATCGCTAGGTGCTGCAATTGTTATAGCATACTTTGGAAGAATGTTGATTGCAGACCAATTATTACCGTTTGGTTTACAGAAAAATGTATTTATAAAACTCGTTCAAGAACTTTTCCCACCGTTTTTAGTAGGAATTCTGCTTTCAGCAATTATTGCTGCGGCAATGTCTACTGCTGACAGCCAATTACTTGTTGCTTCTTCGTCGTTTACATCTGATATTTACAAGCCTATTTTCAGAAAAAAGGCTTCTGATAAAGAGGTTTCGTGGGTAGGCAGAATAGTTGTTTTGATTATTGCGGTAGTTGCTTACTTTATAGCAAGCAGTAAATCCGCAGGTGCTCAAAGCATTATGAATATGGTTGAAAATGCATGGGGCGGATTTGGCTCGGCATTTGGAGGCGTAATTATTCTTTCGCTTTTCTGGAAACGCTTAACTTACAAAGGCGCAATCGCTGCAGTTGCAGGCGGTGCCGTTGTTGATGTTTTTTGGCTTGTTTTCTTAACTTCTTCAACAGGTGTTTATGAATTATTACCGGGATTTGTTTCGGGCGTAGTTTTGGCGGTTGTAGTTTCGCTCATTGATAAAAAACCGTCAAAAGAGGTTGAAGATATTTTTGAAAGAGCAACCGATAAAAGTATAGATTTTTAAATTTTTTAACAAATTTAAAAAGGTTTTGCAATTTACTTTTGCAAAACCTTTTTTGTTGACTTTATAAGCGTTTTATAGTATAATGTTATGTGGTTTAATAGGAGTTAAAAGAAAGGATATGTATTAAAAGTGAAATTTAGGGAAGAGTGCTTTTTGCCTGTAATTATCGGCGCCGATATAAATGCTTACAGTTTGGCAAGAAGTTTTCACGAAGAGTATAAAATTAAATCTCTTGTAATTTCTATGCTTGAAGCAAAAATAATATCAAAATCCAAAATAATAGAAAACCGTATTTACAAAGGTCTTGAAAATGAGGAAGTTCTTGTAAAAACTCTTATTGATATAGGAAAAGAGTTTGAAAATAAGAAAAAACTTATTGTTCTTGGCTGCGGCGATTGGTATGTCAGAATTTTAATTGAAAATAAAAAGAAACTTGAAAAGTATTATATAATTCCTTATATTAATGAAGATTTGTTAAACGAAATAGTTTTAAAAGATAAGTTTTATGAAATCTGCGACAGACTTGATATTCCTTATCCCGATACTTTTATTTACAATTGCAAGAGGGAGAATTCGCTTGATTTTAAATACAATTACCCGATTATTGCAAAACCTGCAAATTCTGCGTTGTATCACTATGCGTCTTTTAAGGGTAAGAAAAAAGTTTTTCGCCTGAAATCAAGGGAAGAACTTGATGAAATGCTTAAAAATCTCGAAACTTCGAGTTATGATTATAAGTTTTTGATTCAGGATTGTATTCCAGGCGGTGATGATAAAATGCGTGTACTTAACTGCTATTGTGACCGCAATGCAAAGGTGAAATTTGCTTCGCTCGGTCATGTTTTGCTTGAAGAGCATACACCTTCCGCAATTGGCAATCCTGTTGTTGTAATAAATGAAACTAATAACAATATTGTTCAAGCGGCAACTAAATTTCTTGAAGAAATCGGTTACACAGGCTATGCTAATTTTGATATTAAGTATGACGAGCGTGACGGCATTTTTAAATTCTTTGAAATAAATGTAAGGCTCGGCAGATGTAACTATTATGTAACAGGTTCGGGCTTTAATACCGTAAAACGCATTGTTGACGATTTAGTTTTTGAAAAAGAACTTGATTATGAAATTGCAAATAATGAAAATTTGTTTTCAGTTGTGCCAATGGGCGTAATAAAGAAGTATGTTAAAGATAAGGATATGATTAAAAGAGCAATTGATTTGCAAAAAAGAGGCAAAATTTGTCACCCTCTGATTTACAAGGGCGATATGTCGCCCTCCCGTGCGTTTTATATTTACGCTCAGTTGCTTAATTATTACCGCAAATACAGAAAGTATAAATAATGTACTCGATACTTGTTAAAACTTGTGTTATTTTAGTTTAAAGAAAATAAAGGTTATGTTTTTATGAAAGAAAAATTATTGGGTGTGCTCGGCGGTATGGGGCCTATGGCAACGGCATATTTTTTGAAAATAGTTACCGATATGACCGAAGCTGAAACAGACCAGCAACACATTCCTATGTTGATTTGCAATCATACAACAATTCCCGACAGAACTGCTTATATTTTGGGCGAGAGCAATGAAAACCCTGTTCCTGCTTTGTGCAATGATGCAAAATTTCTTGAAAAATCGGGAGCAGATATTTTGGCAATGACTTGCAATACCGCTCATAATTTTTATGAACAGGTGCAGGCAAATATTGAAATCCCTCTTCTTCATATAGTTAAAGAAACGGTAGAATTTATTGCGAAAAGAAATAATAATTGCAAAAGAATCGGAATTTTGGCTACAAAAGGCACACTTAAATCGGGTGTTTATCAGGATTTTTGCGAGAAAAACCAATTACAAGCAGTTGTTCCTGATAAAGCAGTTTCTGATATGCTTATGAATATTATTTATGAAAAGATAAAAAAAGGCAAAAAAGTCAGCGTAGGTGAATTTTTAGGCATTATTGACGATATGAGAGAAATGGGCGGTTGCGACGCAGTAATATTGGGTTGCACCGAACTTTCGGTAATTAAATCAGATTTAAAACTAAATCGCTATGATATTATTGACTCTTTGGAAATTCTTGCAAAGAGGTCGGTAGAGGAGTGCGGAAAAAAGGTAAAAACTGACTATTTTACCGAATAAGTAACAAAATTGTTTCTGTTAGTTTTGTTTGTATTATGGTAAAATATACAGGAGAATAAAAATGTTAAAAAAAGATTATATTTTAAATATAGTTCCGAAATATGCGGTGTTGCCGTTAATTGCTTCTTTTGTTGCGAATTTGATTGCATATTACGGTTCAACTGCTGTTGTATATATTCTCGGTATTACACGCCACAGCGTGAGTTTGCCGATTGACTCATTAATTCCGTTTGACGGAAGATGGATAATAGTATATTTTGGATGTTATGTTACGTGGATATTTTATTATGTTTATGCCTGTCGTGACAGTAAAGAAACCTGCTATAAATTTATTACCGCAGAGGTAATTGCGAAACTGTTGTGTTTTGTGTTTTTTGTGTGTTACCCTACAATAATGACTCACAGAGGCGATGTTTTTGAAATGGACGAAGGCTTTTTTAGATATGCAATGGATTTTTTGTATAATAAATCCGATAAACCTTATAATCTTTTCCCTTCAATTCATTGTTTAGCCAGTTGGATTTGTTTCAGGGGAACACTTATGTGTAAAAAGCCGAATTTAGGAATAAAAATCTCTGCTTTGATTATTGCAATGTTGGTATTTTTATCGGTGCTATTTACAAAACAACATTATTTTATTGATATTATTGGTGGAATAGCCGTTGTTGAAATCGGCATATTCATTTCTGTAAATTTAAAACTTTCAGATAAAATTTTGAGAAAGGTAAGCAAGAGTGTATGAGCAAAAGTGAAAACAGTTCTATTAGTTTAAAAAAACAACTTTTGAATATTGGCGTTGTTGTTTTGCTTACTGCTGTTATTTTTGCTATAATTTTTGGAAGAAATAAGAATTTCAGTTTTTCTGTTTTTTTTAATTTCTTAGGTGGACTTAATTATTATTATTTAACAGGCGCTTTTTTGTGTATGTTACTGTTTATAGTTTTTGAGGGCGTCAGCCTTAAAATTATACTTGAAAATATGGGTTTTAAAACAAAAAAACGGCATGCAATGCTTTATTCTGCTTCTGATATTTATTATTCCGCAATAACGCCTTCGGCAACGGGCGGTCAGCCTGCCTCGGTTTATTATATGAGAAAGGCTGGGGTTTCAGGCTCGGCGGCAACTGCGGCGGTTACATTTAATATTTTTATGTATATAACTTCAATTGTTTTTATTGCCGCATTTGTTTTTATTGTAAATCCTATGAGTTTTTTTAAATTTGATTTGATCTATCAAATTTTAATTATTGCAGGTGCTTTAATTCAGGGTTCAATAATGCTATTCTGCTTTTTGCTGATGAAAAAACCGAGTATTCTAAAAGCGATAGCAAAGGGGATTTTTACGTTTTTGCACAAAATAAGAATTGTTAAAAGTATTGACAGTCGTCTAAAATCTCTTGACAATACTATGAATGAATACAAAAACAATATTGATTTAATACTATCGAACCGTTCGCTGGCACTTAAATCGTTTGTTTTGAATCTTTTGCAAAGAATTTCGCAAATGGCGATTTCGGTATTTGTTTATCTTGCGGCAGGACTTGCAAGTGGACCTCACAGTATAAGCGTTTTGCAGATATTTGTTTTGCAATCGTATTGTCTTTTAGGAGCAAATGCAGTACCGATACCGGGTGCGGCAGGCGTTTCGGAGGGACTTTATTTAAGCGCTTTTTACAGTTTTATGCCGAAAGAAGTTTTGCTTAATTGTATGATGGCGACAAGAGGCATTACTTATTATATTTGCTTCATTATTGCAGGGGTTTATACTTTTGTTTGCCATATAATAATGACTTTGAAATTTAAAAAAGGGGTTTAATGTATGTTAAAGTATTTGAATTATACTGTAATTCTTACTTTTGTGTCTTTAAGCAGTGCGCTGGTCGGTATCGGATACTCTATGGATGTTATCAATGCAAACCGTGACAGACCTGTTTATTTTTCGGTAATTTGCTTGCTGATTTGTGGTCTTTGCGACGCTTTTGACGGCAGAATTGCAAGAAGAAAAAAGGACAGAACTTTATCAGAGATTCGTTTTGGTATTCAACTTGATTCTTTGTGTGATATTGTTTGTTTTGGTGTGTTGCCTTGTTGCATTGGCTATTCGCTCGGACTTGACCGCTGGTATCACATTGTTGTATTTTGCTTTTATTGTATTTGCGGTGTTATTCGACTTTGCTATTTCAATGTGAAAGAGGAAGAGGAACTTATTGCTGAAGAAAAAGCGGAAGAAAAAGTTTATACAGGTATGCCTATTACAACAATAACTTTAATTTTCCCTTTGTTTTATCTTTTGAGTTTTGTTGATTCACTTAATAATGTTGTTTTTAATATTATATATACGGTTGTTTTCGCTATTTGCGGAATGTTGTTTGTTGTGCCTATGAAGATAAGAAAACCCGGCTTTACAGGCATATTGTGTATGATAGGCGCAGGCATTTTGGAAGCGGTAATAGTATTTATTCTGCTTGACTTTTTTAAACTGATATGAGAGAATTTACTGATTTATCAAATTTAAAGCCTTCACGCTCGCTTGAATTTCTTTATAGAAATAGATTTGGCAGGGGATTGCTGAAAATACTTATTACAAAACCTATTTCGGTGGTTGTAGGTGCGTTTTTATCAACGCCGCTTTCAAAACCGATGATTAAGAGTTTTGTAAAAAAGAACAATATTGATATGTCGCAGTTTGAAAAAAACAGTTTTTCTTGCTACAATAAGTTTTTTATCAGAAAAATAAAGGCAGAAAAGCGACCTATTTGTTTTGATAAAAATGCACTTATTTCACCCGCCGATTCACGACTTTTGGCTTATAAAATAGATAAAAATCTGAATTTTAAAATTAAAAATTCTTATTACAGTCTTGAAACTCTTTTAGATGATAATGCTTTGGCAAAAGAGTTTGAAGGCGGTTATTTGCTTATTTTCAGACTTTGTGTTGATGATTATCATCGGTATTGTTATTTTGATGACGGCAAGATTTTATCAAATAAATATATTAAATCAAAACTTCATACCGTTCAACCGATTGCACTTGAAAATGACGATTATTTCAAGGAGAACAGCAGAGAAATAACTGTTTTGAATACAAAGAATTTCGGCAAAGCAATATATGTCGAAATCGGCGCTATGATGGTCGGAAAAATTGTAAATCATAAATATAAAGGGAATTTTAAAAAAGGCGAAGAAAAAGGATATTTTAAATTTGGTGGTTCAACCGTAGCGGTTGTTTTGAAACATGCTGAAATTGATGAAGAAATACTTATAAATTCAACAAAATATTTTGAAACCAGGGTGCTTTACGGTGAAAAAATAGGCGAAACGGAAGGAAATTAATAATGAAAAAAAGAGCGGACGGAATAAAATTAAAGGGTATGGACCCGTTTGAAAAAGCGATGCCTTATTTTATGCCTCACAGGTATGACGCTATGAATATGATAACGCTTGATATACCGTTAGAACCTATAAAAAAGTATTTAAACGAGCGAAGATTTAAAAAACCGACAACGCATTTAGCGGTTATTATTGCTGCAATTGTAAGAACAATTTCGCAGTTTCCTGAACTTAATCGTTTTGTTGTAAACCGCAAGTATTATGCCAGAAATGAACTTACCGTAAGTATGGTGGTACTGAAAAAAGACGGCTCTTTGGCAGAAGCAATGAATAAAATGTATTTTGAGCCTGATGATACCATTGACGAAATTACCGATAAGATTAATAAGTATATTGAAGATAATTCGAGTGTAGAAACTGAGAAAAACGCAACTGATAAAGCACTTGATATTCTTTGCAAAGTACCGGGGCTTTTTTCTAACGGAATTAAAGTTTTGCGTTGGGCAGATAAGCATAATTTTCTGCCGAAAGGCGTTATTGACGCTTCGC
>CACYEQ010000088.1 GCA_902773485.1 Oscillospiraceae bacterium | reverse complement strand
TGGTGAGCTATCGGGGATTTGAACCCCGGACACCCTGATTAAAAGTCAGGTGCTCTGCCAACTGAGCTAATAACTCGTACAACGTTGACTATTATATCAAAAACGACAATAAATGTCAAGGCTTTTTTTTATTTTTTTAAAACTTTTTTAGAAATGATTAATTTGTAGAAAAAAATCAAGAATATCAACGCTTTCACATTTTTCGTCTTTAATAATTCTCAATGAACACATTATTTTTTTTAAATCTTTTGAAAATTTACAAGTTTTGCAACCATTGTCAAGTGCATTGCTCATAGTTTGTCTAATAAGCCCGTCTGCTAACATTTTGTCGGTATATTCTATATTATTAAGCATAAGCGTATCATTTTTTGTACCGTAATTAAGTATGCCCAAAATTTCGGTGTTATCCACACAAATGTAGGCTTCATTTTCAATTTTATGCTCTTTTTTAAAACTATCGTCTGCTTTCTTTATTTGTATCATTTGTTTTTCTTCCTTTCTTTTGTGGCTTGTCTGCTGATTGTCTTTTTGCATAAGAATAAAGTGAGCGTATCTCTTGCTCAGTTAAATCACGCCATTTTCCTTGTTGCAACATACCCAGTCTAATTTCGCCGATTGCAATTCTTTTCAACCTGATAAGTTCAAGAGAAAGTGACTCACACATTCTTCTTATTTGCCTGTTTTTCCCCTCGTAAATAGTTATCAGTAAAACAATTCTGTTTTCTTCCTGCGTTAAAACGCTTACATCAGCAGGTTTTGTTATATATCCGTCGTCTAATTTTACGCCGTTCATTAAAGAATTGAGAGATTCATCGTCAAGTGGCGGTCTAACAGTTATTCTGTAAGTTTTCGGAATATGTGTTTTCGGGTGAGTAATCATATTTGCAAATTCACCGTCGTTTGTAAGCAAAAGCAAACCTTCCGAATTTTTATCAAGTCTGCCGACAGGGTAAATTCGCTCTTCAATACCTTTTGTGAGCATTGTAATGCATTTTCTGTCAAAATTATCCGATAGTGAAGTTAAAAAACCTCTCGGTTTATGAAGCATTATATATCTTTTTTCTTCTTGCCGTTTAATAGGTTTTCCGTTTACAATAATTTTGTCACTGTAAGGGTCAATTTTATCTCCTATATCAGCAAGTTTTCCGTTAATTTTAACTTTTCCTTGTAAAACCAATTCTTCGGCTTTCCTGCGTGAGCAAACACCGCATTCCGACATAAATTTTTGTATTCTTAAATTTTCTTGGTTCATAAAATCCTCATTTCAAACATATTTGAACATCTGCAAAAACATATTCATAAAACTATTATTTTTCTTTTTAACTTTTTTAGATTTTATAGTTTCTTTGGCATAAATATTGCAAGTTGCAATTAGAGATTTATTATAATAGTATTCTACATAGCCTAGTTTTTTATCTATGCTTGTAGGTGCATAAATAAATTTAGGCAAGTAAACCTTTTTCTTAATATAACTCGAAAGCCCTCTGTAAAAATATATTTTATTTGTTTTGGATTCAACTTCTACCTGGTTTTTTTTACCCCCTGAAAGTGGTAAAAATTTATTATAAACAGGCAAATCTACCTCTTGATATTTCTTAAATCCATATTTATAAAGCGATTTATGGTCGTTCCAATCATCAGACGCTTTTAAAGTTACTGCAATAAGACGAACTCCGTTTCTTTTGCAACTTGATACCAAACATCTGCCTGCTTTTTTTGTAAAGCCTGTTTTAATTCCGTCGGCTCCGTCAAGCAAAGTAAGCAATTTGTTGTGATTATAATAGGTTCGCTTTGTTTCACCGTTGTTATATACGGCAGAATAAGTTTTCGTTGCGACAATTCTTTCAAAAATCTCGTTTTGCATAGCAAAACCGCTTAATTTTGCCATATCATAAGCGCAAGAATAGTGTTCTTTATCATCAAGTCCGTTCGGCGTAACAAAATTAGTATTTTTCAAACCGATTTTTTTCGCTTTCTGATTCATAAGAACTGAAAAATTTTTTGCACTCCCTGAAATCGCAATGGCAATACTTAAAGCAGCGTCGTTGCCTGATTCAAGCATAAGACCGTAAAGCAGACATCTCATACTGATTTTATCGCCAACTTGAACACCGATAGAAGAGCCCTCAACCGCAATCATTTCAGGCTTAATCTCAACTATTGTTTCCAAATCGCAAATTTCACAGGCGATAAAGGCAGTCATTATTTTAGTTGTACTTGCCATTGCTCTGCGTTCGTTCATATTTGAAGAAGCCAAAACCTTTTTTAAAACAGGGTCATAAAGGCAGTAAGCGTTTGCAGAGTAAGCAGAAACTTTATAATTATTTATAGGAAAAATCAGGGTTAAACAAATAAAAAATATTAAAACACTTTTTTTCAAAGCAATTCACCTGTCTAAAATATATGCGACAGGTGAACTGAAAAATGTTATTCTTGGTTTATTTCTTTTTCTGATTTATCTTTTTTTACTATACTTTTTAATTTATCAAAAACATCGGGAATCATTGAAATCGCTTTTTCTGCGGAAGATGTTTCTTCATTAATATTCAAAATATTAACTTTGCCGTTTTGCAAAACCAAAAAAGCAACAGGCGTAATAGACATACCTGCACCGCCACCGCCGCCGAATTTTGTGGTTGATGCGGATTTCCCCTCGATTTTTTTACCGCCGAAATCCGAACCGCCAGAGGCAAATCCGTAAGAAACTCTCGAAATAGGTACGCAAGTTACATCAGCTGACATTACAATTGGGTCGCCGATAATAGTATCGGCAGAAGCCATAGATTTAACCTTTTCCATAGTTTCGCCTAAAATTTCTTTTATGTTCTGACTCATATAAAAAACTTCCTCTCTTAATTGAATTTAGATTTAAGTTTAAAAAATTCTTTTAAAACACATACAGCGTGAGTTACGCAATGAATAAGCCTTATTTTAATTTGAGTTTTGATATAATACTCTGCGTTTTCATCAGAATAGTTTACAAAAATATTAGAATCAATATTTTTGCATTTAGTATTATAAGAAAGTAATTCCAAAGCAGGGTAGTAAACAGCGCAGAATTTACCGTAGTCAACAGCAAGTTTTGCAGCGTCGTCACCCACCATTTTTACTTTGATTATAAGCGGATTTATATTAATTTTTGAAGCAAAACTTTTTAAAGTTTTTAAAACAGGTTTTAAAAAATTCATAAAAACGACAAAAGAGTTGTAGTACCCGTTGTTTTTTATGCTTTTTAAAACTATATTATCTTTATTTTTTTCTTTTTTATCCGTTTTTTTGGCTTTATTTTCTTTTTGTTTTTTTTGCTTATCAACATTCTTTTTATTCTTGTTAAATAAAGATTCGGGAATTCTTATTATACCAAAATATATTTTAAATTGTAGTTCGCCGTTAAATAAAATTTTTACCCTTATACTTGAAAGCAAAATTAAAGTAAATAAAGCGATAATTCCAAGTATGATATATAAAAAAATCACTTGAATTATACCTCTGATTGATTTTCTTCTTTTTCTTGTTCAGGTTCTTCTTTCGGAAGTTCAGGCAAATCGCCCAAAGAACGCATTGAAAAACAGCGTAAAAAATTATCAGTAGTTCCGTAAACCAAAGGTCTGCCGGGCAGTTCTAATCTGCCTTTATCTTCAATAAGCCCTTTTTCACAAAGCGAGTAAATTACGCCTGAACAGTCAACGCCTCGTACTTGTTCAATAAAACTTTTTGTAACAGGCTGGTTGTAGGCAATAACTGCCAAAACCTCGAAAGCCGCTTGTGATAACGGTGAATTGCGTTTTAATTCAAGCATTTTTCTTACATATTCAAAGTATTCGGCCCTTGTGCAAAGTTGTAGTTTATTGTCAAGTCTTAAAAGTTTTATGCCTGATTTGTTTTGTTCATATTTTTCGCCAAGCGCTTCGGCTAATGCAATGATAACGCTTTCGTCAAGTTCCATAACATCGGCAATTCGCTCGATTTCAACAGGCTCTCCGCAGGAAAAAAGCAAAGCCTCCAAAATATTAATATTGTTTGTATCTGTCATTTTTAACCTGCCTCATCCATAGTTATAACTGTTTCGCCGTTTTTATTGTCGGCTTTAATTCTTTTGTCTTTTAGCAGTTCAAGCACCGCCAAAAATGTTGCAACAACATCAGAA
Source organism: Oscillospiraceae bacterium (assembly GCA_902773485.1). Taxonomy (GTDB): domain Bacteria; phylum Bacillota; class Clostridia; order Oscillospirales; family Acutalibacteraceae; genus RUG11462. The sequence goes on along the minus strand of CACYEQ010000088.1, from coordinate 1,641 downwards.
CGGTTTTCCGATTTTTCAAATAGAGATTTAAACGATACTTTGCTTTTTATTCTTAAACTGCGTAAAACAACAACAATTTTACTTGAAACCGAAACGATTTTTTTATGTACAATTCCGTTAAACGCTTCAACCGGCGGAGGAAGTTTTCTAAGACCTCTGCCGACTGCTTCGGAATAATATTTAAGTAAAATCTCTTTTTCGTGAGTTCTTTTATATGATTTATCAATATCAACTTTAACAGGTTCACGAACAGTAGTTTTAAACCCTTTGGTGTTTTCGGCGAGTATTTTTGCCATTTCTCTGCAAATTTGATATTCAATAAGTTCGCCTGTAAGTTCCGCTTTTAATTCTTCCGCTTCTTCATTTTTAGGCAACAAAGAAACGGTTTTTAAATAAATCAGCCTTGCAGCCATTTCCATAAATTCGCTTGCAATGTCGATGTTATACTCTTTAAACTGATTTATCTGCTCAATATACTGGTCAACCAAAACTGAAATTTCAATATCTTTAATATCCAGTTTATTTTTTGTAATGAGATGCAAAAGCAAATCAAGCGGTCCCTCGAAATCATTTGCGGTAAACTTTAAATCCATATTATATTATTCCTCCAAATGAAGAAATACCTCCGAAAGGCAATGATAGCAACCGGTAGATTCCTGTTAAAACATTTTCCATCATAGTTGAAAGCGGTCCGCTCAAAAAACCACCCCATAGCATTACTAAAACAACTATGAAAATAATCTGTTCATACTGCATTATTTTATAATAAATTTTATCAGGCAAGAAAAAGCCTAAAATTCTTGAACCGTCAAACGGCGGTATCGGAATTAAGTTAAATATTGCGAGTGAAACGCTGATTTGAGCAGTTGTAGATAATACGAATTTAATTATTGAATGAAAATAGAATAATGCTGATGAATTATAATAATCTAATGCAGATGTTTGAAGAAGTACATATTTTGAGAATAAAACATCGAGAAATACAAAAATAATACCACAAAACAAATTCATCATAGGACCTGCCAATGCAACCAGAGCCATATCTTTTTTACGTTCTTTAAAGTTAAACATATTAACAGGAACAGGTTTTGCATAGCCGACACCTATTAATAGCATCATAGCGGTACCCAGCAAATCAAGGTGTTTAAAAGGGTTTAAAGTAAGCCTGCCTTGGCATTTTGCAGTATTATCGCCCAATTTATGAGCCGCCCATGAATGAGCAAATTCATGAGAGGGAAGGCACAAAAATATAAGTATTGCAGATGTAATTAAAATGGCGATAAGAGTATATACATCGCCGTTTTGAACCGCTTCAATTAAATCTCTTAACATTACCTCAACTCCTATTAAAAGAATTATACTATAAATTAGTAAAAAAAGCAAGCAAAAAGATACATTATAAATAATAAAAAGATATTGAAAAAGTAAAAGCAATCTGCTATAATATAAAATAAGTAATTATGTTTAGGAGAAATTTTTAGTATGAAAGTATCTTTGATTGCATACACACCTAATCCCGAAAAAACGGTTGCAGCCGCCGCAAAAATGTGTTATGCTGCCGCTGATGTTGATACCGTTATGGATGGACTTACTGATGAAAAGGTTGCAAATTTTGTCGATATGATTTCTGAAATAGGTCAC
>CACYEQ010000087.1 GCA_902773485.1 Oscillospiraceae bacterium | reverse complement strand
TTTCAAATTTTTCGTTAATTACTGCGGTTGCAATATTAGTTCCTCCTAAATCAACACCAATATAATACATAATAACTCATCCTTTCTTATTTAAAAGCATCCCATTCATCTTGGGTTGTTTGATCTACTTCTTCATCGGTACTCATTCCAAGTTTATGTAAAAGTTCTTGTGCGGCATTATAACCCATCTTTTTCTGACGGTTATTCATTGCAGCAACTTCAATAATAATTGCCAAGTTTCTACCAGGTTTAATAGGAATAGTAGTTGAAGTAATATTTAATCCTAAAAGTTCAGTAGTTTCGTTGTCAAGTCCCATTCTATCATAAATTTTGCCGGGATCCCATTGTTCGAGGTTGATAATCATATCAATTTTTTCGGTAAGTTTAACAGCACCCATACCGAAAATTCTTCTTACATTAATAATTCCTATTCCTCGAAGTTCAACGAAATGCCTGATATTTTCGGGAGCAGTTCCTACAAGCGTTTTTGAAGAAACACGCCTTATTTCAACCGCATCATCAGCAATAAGTCTGTGACCGCGTTTAACAAGTTCAATTGCGGTTTCGCTTTTACCTACGCCACTTTCACCAAGTATTAGTATACCTTCACCGTAAACCTCAACCAAAACGCCGTGCCTTGTAATTCTAGGTGCCAATTGAAGATTGAGATATGCGTTCAACTCCGCCATAAAAGCAGAAGTCATATATGGTGTACGAAAAATAGGAATATTGAAAAATCTTGCTTTTTGAATAAACGATTCATCAATTTCAAGACCTCTTGTAATTATTACCGCAACAGGGGAAAGTCCAAAAAATTTTGTCAGAACTTCTTCTTTTTTCTCTTCACTCAAAGTTTTCATAAAACTAATTTCAGAGAGCCCGAAAATTTGGATTCTGTGTGAATCAAAATACTCAAAATAATTTGCTAACTGCAATCCCGGTCTGTTAATTTCCGAATCAGAAATTAAAATTTTACTGACATCCAGTTTTTCGTTAAGAGATTCAAGATTAAACTTATCAATAATACTTTGAAGGGAAACGCATAAAGTTTCGCTCATTATTTACCCCACCTTACTTACATATTATCTATATTATACATTATAAAGCAAAAATAATAAAGAGTTTTTTTAAAATTTTATTGAATTTTTAAAGATTTTAAAATATAATAAGTTTAGGAGATGATTATTATGGCTTTTAAAGAAGTAAGCGTTAAAGAATTAAAAGAAAATTTTATAAGTTTGATTTCCGACGAATGGACTCTTATTTGCGCAGGAAATAAAGAAAAGTTTAATATGATGACAGCAAGTTGGGGCGGTTTCGGCGAAATGTGGAATAAAGATGTGGCTACCGTTGTAATTCGTCCGCAAAGATACACCAAAGAATTTGTTGATAGTGATGATTATTTTACTTTAACATTTTTTGGTAGTAACAAAGATATTCATAAAATCTGCGGTTCAAAATCGGGCAGGGAAGTAGATAAGGTTGAAACTACTGGTTTGACTCCTATTTTTGATAATAACAGCGTTTATTTTGAACAAGCAAGAATTGTTGTTATTTGCAAAAAAGTTTATTGCAGTCAGATTAACCCCGAGTGTTTTTCTGATAAAAGTTATATTGATAAGTTTTACGCTGAAAAAGACTATCATTATGCTTATATCGGCAAAATTGAAAAAGTATTGATAAAAGAATAGTATTAATATTTTTTGCATACCTTTTAATATAAATGAAAGGGTGTATAAAATGTTTAAAAAGTTTACAACACTATTTTTGGTCTTTATTATTACATTTGGGTTTAATGTATTTGCAGACGGAAATGAAAAAACTTTAAAAGATGAAAATGTAAAAAATGTAGTTACAGAGTACTATTCATCCGACATATACGATGATATTGTACAAACTTCTGCTGATGTTAAAGAAAGCATAGATATAAAGGCGAACTCTGCCATATTAATGGAAAAGTCGACAGGCAGAATTATATATAAAAAAAATGAAAATGAAAAAGTTTCTCCTGCTTCGATCACAAAAATCATGACAATGCTTCTAATAGTCGAAGCGATAGAGGATAAGAAGTTATCTTTTTACGATAAAGTTACTGCATCTGAACACGCCGCTTCAATGGGTGGCTCACAAATTTGGCTTAAAGTCGGTGAACAGATGAGCGTTCACGATTTGTTGAAAGCGATTGCGGTAGGCTCAGCGAATGACGCTTCTGTTGCGATGGCAGAAAAACTTGCAGGAAGTGAAGAAGCTTTTGTTGCAAAAATGAACGAAAAGGCCAAACAACTTGGTATGAAAAATACAAATTTTTCCAATGCCTGCGGTTTAGACGATGAAGATTTATATACAAGCGCAAAAGATGTTGCAATTATGTCAAGAGCGCTTATTTCTCACGAAATAATCAAGCAATATACCACAATTTGGATGGATACTGTAAGAAATGAAACTGTTCAACTTGTAAACACCAATAAATTGGTAAGATTTTACAAAGGTGCAACTGGTTTAAAAACAGGTACCACCAGCAAGGCAGGGTGTTGTCTAAGTGCAACCGCAAAAAGAAACGGTATGGAATTAATTGCGGTAATTATGGGCGCTGATAACTCAAAAGAAAGGTTTTCACAAGCGAAAAAACTGCTTGATTACGGTTTTGCCAATTTATTCATATATGAACCTGCAAAAAAAATAAAAATTAAAAACAGTTTAAATTTATCAAAAGGTCAGCAACATACTATTAAGTTGAGATGTGATGAAATTAAAAACGAATTACTAGATTCAAATCAAAAAGGCAAAATAGATATAAAGATAGAGTATAAAAAAGATTTGCAGGCGCCAATACAAAAAGATGATATATTAGGCAATGTAACAATATCTGTTGATAATAAAGTAATAAAGAACTATAACATATATGCCGACGAAACTGTTGAAAAGGTAAATTTCAAATTTAATTTATTAAGATTGTTGAAGGGTATAGTCATTTTATAATATAAATAAAAATATGCCTAACTTCGTATAATCAATATTATACGAAGTTAGGAGTAGGAGTATTTATAAAATTTAAGAAATTAAAGAAAAAAGAGGTAAATATTTAAACTATGACTTTTAGGGATTCGCCACCTATTATTAAGGACTACATTAATTACATAAGAACTGTAAAAGGAAAATCTGATAAAACCGCTGATAATTATTTTAGAGATCTACACTTGTTTTTCAGATTTATAAAATTTCACAAAGGTTTAGTTGACGGCACCAAACATATTGAACAAATTGATATTTCCGATATTGATGCAAATTTATTAAAAAGTATCACTTTTGATGATGTAAATGAATTTATATATTACTTACACAGCGAGCGCAACAACAACGAAAAATCCAGAGCAAGAAGGATTTCCGCTTTGCGTTCATTTTTTAGATTTTACACCATAAACAAACCAATTATTTCCATAAACCCTGTTGAAGAACTTGAATCTCCTAAAATTAGGAAAAGTTTACCAAAATATCTTTCTCTCGAAGAAAGCATAAAACTTCTTAATGCGGTTGACGGTCAATTTAAAGAGCGAAATTTTGCTATTATTACCCTATTTTTAAACTGCGGACTGCGTTTATCAGAACTTTGCTCTATTAATATTAATGATTTAAACTTTGAAGAACGCATTTTTAAAGTAAAAGGCAAAGGCAATAAAGAGCGTATTGTTTATTTGAATGATGCTTGTATAAACGCTTTAAAAGATTATTTAAAAATAAGACTTGCAATGACTTCTGCTGAGAAAGAAGCATTGTTTATAAGCAGAAATGACAAAAGAATAAACCCTCGTTCAGTTGAATTAATGGTAAACAATACCTTAAAAAAAGCAGGTCTTTCAGGTCAGGGTTATACAGTACATAAATTACGCCATACCGCCGCCACACTTATGTATCAGCACGGAAATGTTGATATTAGAGTTTTGCAACAGGTTTTAGGTCACGAAAACTTAGGTACTACTGAGATTTATACACATTTATCAAGTTCTCAACTCAAAAAGGCGTCGGAATCAAATCCGCTTGCTAACATAAAAAAAAGCCGTACTGATGATTAAGTACGGCTTAATTTTATTGCTCCATTTGCTTACCTAAAAAGTCTGCGGCAACTAAACAGATTTTTTCTTCCGATTCATTTGTTGTTCGTTTGTTTTCGCTTTCCATCATTGCAACTGCACCGGAAATATCTCCACCGGAAATTATTGGAACAAATATCAACGCAGCTTTTTCAACACCCTCTAACGGGTAAAAATTTTGCATATTGGAATTTTTTTCAAAATATTTTTCTCTGTTATCGAGTAGTTCTTCTGCCTGAGAGGAAATTCTTCTTTCCAACACTTCCCTCTTTGAAATTCCCGATGCCGCAATGCAATGGTCTCGGTCGAATACTAATATCGGCGAACCGGTTGCAGATGATATACTTTCCGATATTTGACTGGCAAAATCTGACATTTCACCTATCGGCGAGTATTTTTTAAAAATTACCTCACCATTATTATCGGTATATATTTCAAGCGGGTCACCTTCCCTAATTCGCATAGTTCTTCTGATTTCTTTTGGTATTACTACCCTACCTAAATCATCTATTCTTCTGACTATTCCTGTTGCTTTCATATATTTAAAATCTCCTTTTTGTTTTTTTCAAAAATATTATGTGTAAAATTGGATTTTCTATTCAAATTTTTCTTGTTTTATATATAAAATAGTGTTATAATAATTAAAAATAAATTTATGAGGTGATATAAATGTGCGGTATTGTTGGGTTTGTCGGTAATAAACCATGCGCACCTGTTCTTTTAGAAGGCCTTGCGAGGCTGGAATATAGAGGTTATGATTCAGCAGGAATTGCTGTTATTGAAAATAAAAAAATTGTTGTAAAAAAATCACAAGGTGAATTAAAAACTCTTGTTAGTTTACTTGATAAAGGATCTAACTACAAAAGCAAAATCGGAATCGGTCATACTCGCTGGGCAACTCATGGAAAACCATCTAACGAAAACGCTCATCCACATAAAAGCATGAACGGAAAATTTGTTGTTGTACATAATGGAATCATTGAAAACTACGCTTCTTTGAAAGAAGAATTAATAGATGACGGATATATTTTTGCTTCTGAAACAGATACTGAAGTAGTTGCCGCTCTTTTAGAAAAAAACTATAACGGAAATTTTTTTGAAACTGTTTCAAAAGTACTTGAAATTGTTGAAGGTTCTTATGCTTTGGGAATTCTTTGTGATGATTACCCTGATGAGTTTTTTGCAGTTAGAAAAGCAAGTCCGCTTATTGTAGGTTTATCTGATGAGGGTAATATGATAGCATCTGATATTCCTGCGATTTTACCTTTAACAAATAAAATTTATTATTTAAACGATAATGAAATTGTTAAATTAACTGCCCATAAAGTTGAAATATTTGATTTAAACGGCGTTAAAAAAGAAAGAGAAGTTACCGAGATAAAATGGGATGTATCTGCTGCTGAAAAAGGCGGTTATGAGCATTTTATGATAAAAGAAATTATGGAACAGCCGAGAGCACTTCGTGATACTATTGAGCCGAGAATTAAAGACGGAAAGATTAATTTTGAAGATATTAATCTTTCAGAAGAGTTTTTGAAAAATATTGATTCGGTACACATTGTTGCTTGCGGTTCGGCTTATCATGTAGGTGTAGTTGGTAAATATGTTATTGAAGAATTGGCTCGAAAACCTGTTTATGTTGAAATAGCAAGCGAATTTAGATATTCAAATCCCCTTGTTACCGATAAATCGCTTGTAATTGTTATTAGTCAGTCCGGCGAAACTGCCGATACTTTGGAAGCACTTAAAATTGCAAAAAGCAAAGGCGCAAAAATACTCTCAATTGTTAATGTTGTGGGCAGTTCAATAGCCAATATTTCCGATAATGTTTTATATACTTGGGCAGGGCCGGAAATTTCGGTTGCCACCACAAAAGCATATTCTACTCAACTTTCATTAATTTATTTGGTAGCGTTATTTATTTCCGAAAAAATCGGAACTATTGATACAACATTTGTTTCTAAAAAAATTAAAGAGATAGAAAAAATACCTGAGTATATTGAAGAAATTTTAAAACTTGCTCCTAAAATTAAAGAAATGGCTAAACGATACGCTTATCTTGAACACGCTTATTTTATAGGCAGAAACTTTGATTATGCAATCGCACTTGAAGCCTCCTTAAAACTTAAAGAAATCAGTTATATTCATTCGGAGGCTTATGCTGCCGGCGAACTAAAACACGGCACTATTTCTTTGATTGAGGAAGGAACATTTGTAGTAGGTCTTGCTTGCAATAAACATTTGTTTAAGAAAACAATGAGTAATGTTGAAGAAGTTAAAGCAAGAGGCGCAGAAGTTATGCTTATAACAAATGAAAGTATGGATGTATCGGAATCAATGGTTGATACTGTTATTAAAATTCCTGATTCCGATAAATTAATTACCCCTTCCTTGGAGGTTGTGCCAATGCAACTTTTAGGCTATTACATAGCGCTTGCCAGAAACTGCAATATTGATAAACCTAAAAATCTTGCAAAATCAGTTACAGTTGAATAAATAAAAAGCAGATTCATTTTGAATCTGCTTTTTATTTAAATTATAAATCTTTAATATACTTTACATCACAAAGAAAATGCTCAGTTTTAACAGGAGCATCAAAGACTCTAACAAATCCGTACTTTTCATAGAATCTTTGTGCTGAAACCATATTTTCTAATGTTTCAAGATAGCATTTTTTATAATAATTCTTTGAATATTCTAATGCAACTTCAATTAATTTCTTAGAAACCCCTTTACCTCTTACTTCGGGCAAACAATACATTTTTTGAAGTTCGCAAATTTCTGTTGTACCCTCTAATTTTCCGATTCCAACACCGCCTACAACTTTTCCGTTTACTTCCGCTACCCAGTATTTATTACCATCTGTATTGTAAATTTCAGAAAATCTTCCTAAATCAGGGTCTGCCCAAGCTGTACCCTCGTGATCAGCACCGTATTCTATAAGACAGTTTCGTATTATTTGTTCAATAATCTTATCATCTGACAAAGTAATTTCTCTAATCAAACAATCCATAAATATTTATTCCTCTAACACATAAACAATAATCAAATACTATTGCTTTACTTTACCGCAAATACAATCGGCGGCATAAAGACCCATTGCTCCTGATTGAGAAAGTCCTCTGCAAATGCCAGAGCCGTCGCCCAAAATATAAACGCCGTCTGCAACCTCGAATTTATCATTAATAAACTGTGGGCGAATTGAATAGTATTTATTCTCACAACCATAAAGCAAGGTATCATCATTTGCAGTACCGGGAGCGACATTATCAAGAGCATAGATTGTTTCAATAATGTTGTTCATGTGACGGTAAGGCATTACCATACTGATGTCGCCTGCGGTTGCTTTCAAAGTTGGAATTACAGTGTTTTTAGCAAGTCGGCTTTCGGTTGTTCTTCTTCCCCTAATTAAATCGCCGAATCGCTGTACAACAACATTTCCTGCACCTATCATATTCATATCTTCCGCAATATTGGTTGCATATTTTGTAGGCTGATTAAAAGGTTCTGTAAATTTAATTGAAGAAAGAATAGCAAAGTTGCAGTTGTCGCTCTTTTTCTCAGCTTGTGCGAAAGAATGACCGTTTGCTGTGATAACACCATCATTATTCTCTGCTGAAACATAACCACCCTGATTAAAGCAGAACATTCTGCATTTATCTTCAAAAGTCTTGGTTTTATAAAGGATTTTCGGCTCGTAAATTCTTGATGAAAATTCTTTCCAGATAATATCTTTCATCTCAACTCTAACGCCGATATCAACAGCGTTTGCATTGAGTTTTACACCGAAATCGTGACAGAATTTTTCAACAAATCCTGCACCAGTTCTGCCTGTTGCAATAATAATTTTTCTTGCGGCATAAACATTATTATTGCAGTTAATATGAAAAAGTTCGCCGTCACGCTTGATTTTTTTACAGGTAGTTTCGCTGAAAATATCAACACCGCTGTTTCTAATGCTATCTATGATGTTATACATAGTTTTAAAATTCTTGTCAGTACCCAAATGGCGAACATTCATATCAAGCAAAGTCAGATTATTTTGAACGCATTTTAATTTCAACTCATCATTTGAACGATAAAGTTCGGGGTAATCTTCGGCAAATTCTTTTAGAATTTTATCCACCTCGTTAATATATGTATTAGCAAGATTTTCGCCAAGTTCCTCGCCTAATGTTCCGCCGTAAGCAGTACCGAGATTGAATTTTCCGTCGGAAAACGCACCGGCACCTGCAAGTCCCGAAGTTATGCTGCAAATACCGCAATGCAAACAAGCCTGTGTATCAGAAGCAGGACATTTTCTTTTAGTAAGTTCCCTACCCTTTTCAATTATTGCAACTTTTCTGTTTTCGTCATTATCCATAAGCCTTTTTGCAGCCATAATACCGCAAATACCGCCGCCGATAATAACTTCATCATAAATTTTCATTTTTTTATTCATTCCTTAAAAAATATATAAATGCCCCCTAATTTAAGGAGGCATTTTTTGTAAAATTATATAATTTAATATAATGTACCGATCTTTCGGAACATAAAAAACAAAATTTATAACACATCATATTAAACCACCTAATAGATAATAACACATTTACTGCGATTTTTCAAGTAATTTTTAAAAATAATATTTATTAAATGAAAATACTGTCATAAGGAAAAAGTTTTTGCAAGACGTACAAATGTATGTTTGCCAAATAGCATAATTATATGGTAATGATATATATTTTGCAATTTATATATAGGCAATTGTTCATTTATATAAAAATATATCTAATAAATCTACAAGATTGATAATAAATTAACAATATTGTAAGGTTAATTTCATTATTTTTGTAATTTTATTGTTAAAAAATTAACATTCTTCTTGACAAATACGTAAAATAATAATATAATATTTCTTGCTTATAAAAATTATTTATTTTGGAGGACAAAAAATGAGTAGAGTATACAATTTTTCAGCAGGTCCTTCTATGCTCCCTGTTGAAGTATTAAAAGAAGCAGCAGATGAAATGCTTGACTACAAAGGCGCCGGTATGAGTGTTATGGAAATGAGCCACCGCTCAAAAGCGTTTGAAGAGATCATTCAAGACGCTGAACAGGATTTAAGAGATTTGATGAAAATCCCTGACAATTACAAGGTATTGTTTTTACAAGGCGGTGCTTCTCAGCAGTTCAGCGCTATTCCAATGAACCTTTGCAAAAATGGCGTTGCTGACTATATTATTACCGGTCAGTGGGCTAAAAAGGCTTATCAAGAAGCAAGCAGATATATCAAAGCAAATGCAGTTGCTTCTTCGGAAGATAAAACTTATTCCTACATTCCCGATTGTTCTAATTTGCCAATCAGCGACGATGCAGATTATGTTTATATCTGCCACAACAATACTATTTACGGTACAACTTACAAATCTTTGCCAAACACAAAAGGTAAAATTTTGGTCGCTGATATGTCTTCTGATATTCTTTCACAACCTGTTAATGTTGAAGATTACGGTTTGATTTACTTTGGCGTTCAAAAAAATGTCGGACCTGCCGGCGTTGTTGTAGTAATTATTCGCGAAGATTTAATTCGCGATGATGTTATGGAAGGCACTCCTACAATGCTTAAATACAAAACTCAGGCTGACGCTAATTCGCTTTACAATACCCCGCCTGCATACGGCATTTATATTTGCGGTAAAGTTTTCAAATATTTAAAAAAGCTCGGTGGTCTAGAAAAGATGAAAGAGATTAACGAGAAAAAAGCAAAAATTCTTTATGATTTTCTTGATAACAGCGAACTTTTCAAAGGGACTGTTGTTAAAGAAGACCGTTCATTAATGAATGTTCCTTTCGTTACAGGTGATAAAGATTTAGATGCAAAATTTGTTAAAGAGTCTACTGAGGCTGGTTTTGTAAACCTTAAAGGTCACAGAACAGTCGGCGGTATGCGTGCTTCTATTTACAACGCTATGCCACAAGAAGGCGTTGAAAAACTAGTTGAATTCATGGCTGAATTTGAAAAAAACAATAAATAAGAGGTAGTTTTCAATGTATAATATTAAAACACTTAACAAAATATCTGAAATAGGACTTTCACAGTTTGATGAAAAATACACCTATGGTGATGATATTGAAAATCCTGATGCGGTTTTAGTTCGTTCTGCTTCAATGCATGATATGGACTTCCCTGCTTCGCTTAAAGCAATTGCAAGAGCAGGTGCTGGTACTAATAACATTCCTTGCGATAAATGTGCAGAACAAGGTATTGTAGTTTTCAATACACCGGGTGCAAACGCTAACGCTGTTAAAGAATTAGTTTTGGCAGGACTTCTTTTATCTTCAAGAAAAATTGTTCCTGCAATCGAATGGGCTAAAACTTTAAAAGGCGAAGGCGACGCTGTCGGAAAACTAGTTGAAAAAGGCAAATCTGCTTTTGCAGGTCCTGAAATTATGGGTAAAAAATTAGGCGTAATAGGTCTTGGTGCTATTGGCGTTTTAGTAGCAAACGCTGCTGAAAAACTTGGTATGGAAGTTTACGGTTATGACCCGTTCTTATCAGTTAAAGGTGCTTGGAACTTGTCAAGAAATATCAAACCTGCAAAAACTCTTGATGTAATTTTCGAAAATTGCGATTATATTACAATTCATGTTCCTCTTAATGATGAAACAAAACACACTGTAAACGAAGAATCAATCGCTAAAATGAAAGACGGAGTTAGAATTTTGAACTTTGCTCGTGGCGCACTTGTTGATTCAAAAGCAATTGTTAAAGCACTTGGCGACGGTAAAGTTGCTTCTTATGTTGTTGACTTTCCTGATGATGAAGTAATCGGCGTTGAAGGTGTAATCGCTATTCCTCACCTTGGCGCTTCAACACCTGAATCCGAAGAAAACTGTGCTTATATGGCTGCAAATGAGGTTATAAACTATCTCGAAAACGGCTCAATTATTAATTCTGTTAATATGCCTAATGTAAGTCTTGGCGATGTTGATGGTACAAGAGTTTGTATTATTCATAAAAATGTTAAGAATATGATTGCTCAAATTTCTTCTTGCTTCTCTAATGCTGATATTAATATTGAGCATTTGACAAATAAATCAAAAGGCGATTATGCTTATACTGTTGTTGATTTAGAAGAATCAGCAGATGAAGTTGTAAAAGCAATTGAGGACATTGATGCAGTAGTTTCTGTAAGAGTATTAAAATAAAAACTTAATATAAAACAAAAAACGCTTGAAATATCAAGCGTTTTTTTATTCTTCATTATCATTATCTGAAAAAACTTTTTCATTTTCTAATGCACTTCGTGCTACCATTTTACCATTGTGATATACAAATTCAGGCAATTCTTCTACAATTTCACCGTCAGAATTTTTAACTCTATTCCCTACCGACTTTGAAGTTTCATTAGGGTGTTCTTCATAATATGGGTCAAGAACATATTTTTTAATAGATGGGAATGTAAAAAATGCAGTTGAATAAAAAACAAGTCCAAATGTAAGTGTCATATAAAGACAAATTGCTATACCGTATAAAAAAGCATTTTGACTTGCAATAACCATAAATGTAAAAGATGCAACAAAGCCAAGCCAAATTACCAATATAATAGTTAGCAGAATATTTTTTAAAAAACACAGCATTGTAAAAATAAAAGAATTTTTGATAATTTCTTTTATCGTAACTTTTAAAGTAACAGTCATCATATAGAAGTAATAACTCGCAAATAAGAACGCTATACCAACAAAAATTGTTACACCGAAACCGACTGTTCCTAGGGCATTTTGTTTGGATAAATTCCAATAAAATACACCTGCAATATAAATTGCCCAAATAAAAATATACTGTATGAGTGCAATTACAATGCTCTGTTTAAAATTATCTTTAAATGCTTTTTTTAAATCTTCCCAAAAAAAGCCGGGTTCTTCACGAACAAAATCACGCATAATTTTCATAATTGCACCGGTTAAAGGACCGAGAAAAATAAAAGGCAAGCAAATTAAAATATCAATAACATTGCTTTGTACTTTTAAAACGTTTTGAAAGAAACTGCTCAATCCCATTATGCAAATAAGCAAAACAGTTACCGATGTAAAGAAAATAGAATTTAAAATAACTATTTTAAAAAACTTGCTTTTCAGTATTTCAAAATACTTTAAGATAGAGTTTTTCTCCATTGTCTGAATCGCCATAGATTAAAGCCCTGCCTTTGGGTGAAATTTAGTATAAGAATTTTCGTATTTTTGTTTTATAATCTGCGAATAAATATGTGTAGATGAAACGCCTGCATGTCCGAGCATATCTTTAATATCTTTTATTCTTGCACCGTTTTCAAGCAAATGAGTGGCAAATGAGTGCCTTATAGTATGCGGAGTAATAGTCTTTTCTATCCCACCCTGCTCGGCATAACCTTTAATTATTTTCCAAAAGCCTTGTCTAGTCATTCTCGAACCGTTCATATTTACAAAAAGTGATTTTTCATTTTTATCAGTAACTAACGCACCTCTGACATTACCTAAATAATTCTCAATTGATTTGATTGCTGATTTGTAAACAGGTATAATTCTTTCTGATTTTTTTGAATGACAAATAACAATATCTATTTGTAAGTTTATATCATCAATATCTAGTTCAATAAGTTCAGATACTCTAAGTCCCGTAGCATATAGTAATTCCAACATAGCCTTATCTCTGCAACCTCTAAGAGTTGAAACATTTGGCTGAGAAAACAAAGTATCTATCTCTTTCTGTGTTAAAATTTCAGGAAGTTTGTTCTGTTCCTTATGTAACTTAATTTTAGCAGTCGGATTAGTTTCAACCAAACCCGAATAAATTAAAAACTCGTAAAAACAACGAATTGAAGCCAAAACACGAATCAATGTTGCCTGTGACTTGCCTTTATTACTAAGTGTATCAATATAAGTTTTAATCTCCGTATCACTAATGCTTTCTAAATTAACCGTATTAACATCTGCATAACGCAAAAAAGCCTTATTGTCACGAACATAAGACTCAATTGTGCTTTTTGAAGATTTTTTTACCGAAATTAAATACTCGGTAAATTCAGTTAAATAGTCCCTCATTTTAAACATTATCCTTAAATTTAAAAATTAAAAAAACCAAAAAAAGTACTTATCATAAAAGAATTAAATAAACTGATAAATATTACTAATACGAAATAAATCAAATATTTTATAAAATACTGTCTTAAATTTGCAGAATACTGCATTTTTTTGCTTACAGTCCTAAACAGCATTAAAGAAAAATCAAACGAATCTTGAAAACTTAAAATATAATCAAGACTGAATAAAAACAATCCTGGTAGAATAATCAAAAGAAAAAAACACAATCCTTTTAATGAATAAACAGAGAAAATATAACCAGATACAGATCCGATACCGAAACCTAAAATAAATAATACGAACCAATTAAAAAAAGCTCCGATAACGCACAGACCTAAAACCATATTAATTAAAATCAAAACTGAAAATGCATACAATGAGTTTAAAAAAACTTCTAAAAATCCACAGTTATTTAGAAAACCTAAATACTCACTAAAATATGAAGATAATCCGAAATAGTTATCATCATTGCAAACACTTATTGCAAAAGTGCCTGCAATAAGTGAAATAATAAAACCTAAGCAAATCACAATAAACTTTAAGTTTGATTTTAAAATACCTCTAAAAGTTATATAATCTTTTAAAACCACTGTTTTTGTCAAAAAATCACCCTCAAATAAATAAATTTACATAACACAATACAAGTTATGCAAACAAGAGGACAACTTATTACAATTATTTAAAAAAGATTATGTAAACATTGCTAAAATATTATAACAAATAAAAAATTTAAAATCAATTCTTTTTTTCAAAATTTTGACTTTTTATAAAATGTTACAAAAAAACACCACTATTTTTATGTCAAGTGACGAACTTTTATGTAAACTTTTTATGTAAACCACAATAATTAGTATGTAAACTAAAAACTTATACATATTTTTAATATAAAAATAACCGAGCAAAAAACAATTTACTCGGTTATAAAATTAATATTTATCAACAGCTTTGACAAAATATTTCGCTTCATTCATTGTGTTAAAATAAGATGCCGAAATTCTTACCGTTCCCCTATCCTCTGTTTTGAATTTTTTGTGTGCAAGAGGCGCACAGTGAAGCCCTGCTCTTACACAAATATTATTCTTATTCAAGTAACTCGCAATATTTTCACTGGAATCATTATTAATATTAAACGAGAGCACAGGCAAATCAGGTTTATTATATAGTTTAATTTTTTTCATTTTACAAAGTTCGGTATAGATATAATTAATTATATTCATTTCTTTTTGATATATAAATCTTTCGTTTGATTTTACAAAATCGATTCCTGCGGACAACCCTGAAATAGCAGGCACATTTATTGTACCGCTTTCGTATTTATCAGGCAAAAAATTGGGCTGTTCTACAATGCCGGAACTGCTTCCTGTACCACCTGTTATTATTGGAGAGGGTTTTGTATCAGTTATCAAAACACCTAACCCCATTGGTGTATAAAGTCCTTTATGCGGTGCTATACAGAGATAGTCTATATTGTCTGCTTTCATATCTATTTTTATTACGCCTGCGGTTTGAGCGGCATCTACTATAAACAAAAGATTTTTGCTTTTGCAAAGTTTTCCGATTTCTCTAATCGGCAATTTTATTCCAAATACATTTGACCCGTTTGTACACACAACACCTTTTGTATTTGGTTTTATTAATGAATAAATATTCTTTATAGTAATTTCTTCATCGTTATTTGATTCAAAAATATCAACTTCAACACCGTTTTTTTTCAAATCAAAAGCGGTTCTGAAAACGCTGTTATGCTCCAAATCTGATATTATTATATGGTCGCCTTTTTTAAAAAGCCCTCTCATACACAAGTTTATTGCCATAGTGCAATTTTGAGTAAACACTATATTTTCATATGATTCAGCATTGAAATATTCGGCAGTTTTTTCTCTTGTGTTATATACCATTTCAGATGTCTTCATCGAAAGTTCATGACCGCTGCGACCGGGATTAGCCGATAATTCTTTTATTGCGTTATTTACCGCTTCATAAACAGTTGCCGGTTTGTGAAAAGTTGTAGCAGCGTTATCTAAATAAACCATTGTTTATCAACCCTAATTCTACAAGCCGTTTTTTTCAAGTATTTCTTTCGCAACGCTTGCTGACCCGTTTATAATTAATATACTGTATCCGCAACCGTCTTTTGAGTTGTTTCTTACTCCTCTTTCAATTCCTACTTCAAAACCGTTTTTCTTTAATATATCTCTTGCTTTAAAAGCCTTGTTCACAGGACCTATATAGATTAATTCTTTTTCCATATTTCACTTCATTCCTATTTTTATTTTAGGCTAAACAAAAGCCTCAATACATTTTATGCATTAAGGCTTAATTTTGCAAATTTTATTTTATAAGTGTTACTGCTTTTGCGGCGATTCCCTCGCCTTTACCGCTGAACCCCAATCCTTCTTCTGTTGTGGCTTTTATACTTATTTTATCAATTGGAATATCGCATTTTTCTGAAATGTTTTTGCACATTTCGGCAATATATTTTCTCATTTTAGGTTTTTCTGCTATTATTATTGAATCAATATTTTCTATTCCATATCCTTTTTCTCTGACTTTTTCAACCACTTCTTTAAGCAGTAACATTGAATCTGCATTTTTATATTTATCATCATTATCAGGAAACAACACCCCAATATCACCTAAATTAGCGGCGCCTAAAATAGCGTCTGATATTGCGTGTAAAAGTACATCTGCATCGGAATAACCGAGTAACCCCTTTTCAAAAGGTATTTTTACACCGCCTAAAATTAAATCTCTGTTTTCAACCAATTTGTGTACATCATATCCAATTCCTATTCTCATTTTATTTCCTCCAATAAATCACATAAAACTGTATTTTGAATCAAAAAGCCCTTTTCATTTAAGAAAAATCTTTCATTTGTTAATTCAGCATAACCTAAATCAGCATATTTTTTTGCTTTTTCAAAAAAAGCATCTGTAACATAATTCTCAATTTTATACAATTTAATACCTTTTTTTAGCCTTAACCCTAACATAATATAATCATAAATATCTCCACCTTTGGAAGAATAAATATAATCGTTACCATCAATAAAATAATTAATATCATTTGGATAGTAATATCTCTTACAGTTTATAAGAGAATGAGCAGAAGGCCCTAAACCCAAATAATCGCCAAGTTGCCAATAAATGAGATTATGTCTGCTTTCAAAACCTTCCTTTGAAAAATTAGATATTTCGTAATGATTGTAGCCGTTTTTTCTTAAATATTCGCATAAAAACAGATACATTTGGGCAGTTATATCTTCATCTGGTAAATCCGGCTTTGAGAAGTAAAAAGGTGTACCCTCTTCAATTTTCAGCATATAACAAGATAAATGAGTTACATTTGAATTAATGCAAAAATCAAGCGAATTTTTCAAAGTATCAATGGTTTGGCGTTGAATACCTATCATTAAATCAACCGAAATGTTTTTAAACCCTGCACTTTTTGCACTTTCAATTGTTATTTCAACATCTTTTAAATTGTGGTTTCTTGTAAGCAACTTTAATTCTTCATTATTCGCCGATTGCATACCTATTGAAACACGGTTAAATCCGCCTTTAAATATATTCTTAAAAAAATCTTGCTTATAACTTTTCGGATTTACTTCAACAGTTATCTCCGCGTTGTTTTTATACTTTACGGAAGATAATATTTTACATAAATTCTCCGAACCGATAACAGAAGGCGTTCCTCCGCCAAAATACACGGTATCAAAAACTGTATTAATACTTTTTATTTTTTTGCACAAGAATTCGACATAATTCTCTACAATATTTTTGTTATAATTAATTGAATAAAAATCACAATAATCACATTTTTTAACACAAAACGGAATATGAATATAAAGTCCTTTCAATTTTTCACCGCCTTTTTATTATTATAAAGTATTTATCCCGATTTGTCTACTAAAAAATATTATCCTTGACATATCGTTCAAATTGCATTAAAATATATATTGTTAATTTGAACTAATTTATATTTAATATATGAAATACTGTTCGAGAGCGTAAAAAGAGCAGTCATATTGATTATTTTATCAGACTTTAAATTTTGAAGTCTGTATTTGTTGTTGCAAGGAGGAATTATGGCTAATTATAAAAATAATAAAAAAACAAGCCCCAAAAAAACAAATAATAAAGTTTATAAAAAGGTAAATATTTCAAGAATACCTACTAAATCAAAAGCAAATTCAAAAAGCAACAAAATATCATCTAAAAGTCCTTTAAAAATAATACCTCTTGGCGGTCTTGAAGAAATCGGGAAGAATTGTACTGTTTTTGAGTATGAAAACGAGATAATCGTTGTTGATTGCGGTCTTGCTTTTCCTGATGATGAAATGCTCGGAATTGATATTGTAATCCCCGATTTAACATATCTTACAAAAAACAAAGATAAAATCAAAGGTGTTTTTATTACACACGGTCACGAGGATCATATCGGCGCAGTTCCTTATTTATTAAAAGAAATAATTGCACCTGTTTATTCAAGGGCTTTGACCTTAGGTCTTATTGAAGGAAAACTTGAAGAGCACGGTATAGGTAACGCAAAACTTATTGAGAAAAAACCCGGCGACAAAGTAAAATGCGGAAAATTCACGGTTGAATTTATTCATGTTAATCACTCCATTCCTGATGCGGTTGCATTCGCAATAAACACACCTGTCGGCACAATTTTGATGACCGGTGACTTTAAATTTGATTCTACACCTATTAACGGTGATATGATTGATATTGCAAGAATTTCCGAACTCGGAAGAAACGGTGTTTTAGCATTACTATCTGATTCAACAAACGCAGAGCGTACCGGTATTACTTTGAGCGAAAAAACTGTTGGTGCTTCTTTTGAGAGTCTGTTTAAAGGTGCAAAAAAAGATAGAATAATTGTTGCAACATTCTCATCAAACATTCACAGAATGCAACAGATAATAAATGAGGCAGTTAAATGCGGAAGAAAAGTTGCAGTTTCGGGAAGATCAATGACAAATGTTGTTGAGGTTGCTACAAGGCTTGGATATTTAAGCATACCTCAGGGCGTTTTAATTGATATAAAATCAATTAATTCATATGCTCCGCATCAATTAGTTATTATAACAACGGGCTCACAAGGCGAACCTATGAGTGCTTTGCACAGAATGGCTCAAAAACAGCACAAAAATGTTACAATTACGCCAAATGATACAATTATTATTAGCGCAAGTCCTATTCCCGGAAATGAAAAAACAGTTTCAAATGTAGTTAACGGTCTTATGAAACTCGGTGCGAATGTTATTTACGAAAAAATGTATGATGTTCATGTTTCGGGACACGCTTGCAAAGAAGAACTTAAAATGATGCTTGCTATGGTAAAGCCAAAATTCTTTATTCCTGTTCACGGCGAAGAAAAACAACTTTCGCATCACAAAGAATTGGCTAGGCAAGTCGGCATTAAAGATAAAAATATTTTAATTAGCGAAAACGGCAGAGTTATTGAACTTAACAAAAATTCGATTTCGCAGAAAGAAACTGTTCATTCAGGAAGAGTTTTGGTCGATGGTTACGGCGTAGGCGATGTCGGAAGTATAGTTCTTCGTGACAGAAAGCACCTTGCGGAAGATGGTATAATTATTGTTGTTATGACTATGGATTCGGCAAGTGGCGAGGTTGTTTCGGGTCCTGATATTGTATCGCGCGGATTTGTTTATGTAAGAGAAAGCGAAGAACTTATGAATGATATAAAAGAAACTGTTTACAACAGTATCGATAGATTGTATAATAATGATGTATATGATTGGGTTGCTATAAAAACGAAAATTCGAGATGAATTATCACGGTTTTTATATGAGCGAACAAAGCGTAGCCCTATGATTTTACCGATTATTATGCAAATATAAATTTGAAAGGATTTTAAAAAATGAAAGCAAGATTACCAAAAGAGTATCAGCCGAAATCACAGACTCAACTTTTAAAGCAGGCACAGGAAATGCAGGCTAATATGGAGCAAATGCAGGCTGAACTTGAAGAAAAGGAATATACAGCAGAATCAGGCGGCGGAATGGTTAAAGCAACTGTTACAGGCAAATATAACATCACAAAACTTGAAATAAAGCCTGATTTAATTGAGGACGCAAAAGAAGACCCGGAAATGCTAGAAGATTTAGTTATAACTGCTGTTAACCAAGCTGTAAAAGCAGCGGCCGACGAATCAGAAAGCGTAATGTCAGGACTTACAAGCGGTTTAAATATTCCGGGACTGTTTTAAGGTAAACAGTTATGGCTTATAATATTCCATCGGTCGATAAATTGATTGACAAATTCACTTCTCTGCCCTCAATCGGCAGAAAATCAGCGCAAAGAATTGCTTTTCACTTGCTTTCTTTGTCTGAAAACGATGTAAAAGAATTTGCTTATTCAATAATGACAGCAAAAGAAAAAGCAAAATATTGCAAATGCTGTCAAACTTTGACAGATACAGATATTTGCTCGATTTGTAACGACCCTGCAAGAGATAAATCTTTAATATGCGTTGTTGAGTCACCGCAAGATGTAATGGCATTTGAGAGAACGAAAGAGTATAACGGCACATATCATGTTTTACACGGACTTCTCTCGCCTATCGACGGAATTACTCCCGACACGCTTAAAATCAAAGAACTGCTTTACAGAGTTACAAATGAAGATGTTAAAGAAGTTATTATGGCTACTAATCCGACTGTTGACGGCGAGGCGACCGCAATATATATTTCAAAACTTTTAAAACCATTTGAAATCAAAGTAACAAGGCTTGCCTACGGAATACCTGTTGGTGCTTCTGTCGAATACTCTGATGAAGTAACGCTTATAAGAGCATTTGACGGCAGACAGAAATTAGATTAAAAAGGAGGTTTCTGCTTATGAACGACGGCATAAAAATTATTGCTAATAATAAAAAAGCATACCATGAATATTTTGTGCTTGAAAAGTTCGAAGCAGGAATCGAACTTGTAGGTACAGAGGTAAAATCAATCAGAGCCGGCAGAATTAATTTAAAAGAGAGTTGGTGTATGATTAAAAATGGCGAAATTTTTGTAAACGGAATGCATATATCGCCTTATGAACAGGGAAATATATTTAATAAAGACCCGTTCCGTGTAAGAAAACTGCTTATGCACAAAAAAGAAATCGACCGATTATTTGGCAAAATTAAGCAAGATGGCTTAACTCTTATTCCAACATCGGTATATTTTAAAGGGTCAAGGGTTAAAGTTGAGATAGGTCTTTGCAAAGGTAAAAACCTTCACGATAAGCGTGAAACACTTGCCAAAAAGCAAGCAAAAAGAGATATTGATCGTGCTTTAAAAGAGCGCAACAGATAAAAATACTCGGGGGCGTAAAGGTTTCGACGGGGATTTTGAACTGAATTAAGCGAGTAGCGGAGTTGCACCGCTTTAAAAGTAACACTTTATAAATTAAACAACACTAATAATGTTGCATTAGCAGCCTAAGTGCTGCTCGTTCCCTGCCGGAATACTGCGACCGGCTTGCGGAACGTCGAATAGCGGTAAATGTGAGCAGAAAATAGTCTTGTATTCTGCCATAAATTAAAGGACTACCGAATTTAACAGGCTGTTGGTTGTCGGTTATTTTAGGAAAATTTAAATAATCAACTGCACTCGGAGAAAGATTTAGGAACGAATTTTCGGACAGGAGTTCGACTCTCCTCGCCTC
>CACYEQ010000086.1 GCA_902773485.1 Oscillospiraceae bacterium | reverse complement strand
GAGCCGTGTACTGTACCCGAAGCACCTGCCTCGGACTGCATTTCAGCAACATTAACTGTTGTACCGAAAATGTTTTTTAATCCTTGTGCAGACCATTGATCAACATAGTCAGCCATAGGACTGGACGGAGTAATAGGATAAATACCTGCAACTTCAGTAAACGCATAAGACACATGAGCCGCAGCGTTATTACCGTCCATTGTTTTCATTTTTCTAACCATTGGACTAAATCCTCCTAAATAGTATTTGGAACATATTAATTCGAAATTATTTTATTCCGAAATAAAATCCGCATAACTATTTTACTACTTTTTTATAAAAAAGTAAATAGAAAAAACGCAAAAAATTACGAAAAAACAACAAATTTTAAATAAAATCCTTTAAAACTCCATATAAAAACTCTTTATCATTTTAGGATAAAGAGTTTTTATGCTTACTTTACTTCAAAAATAAACTCATTTTCTTTAAAATCGCAAACAACATTTGAGTTATCGCCTATTCTATTATCAAGAATTTCTTCTGAAAGTTTATCTTCGATTTTTGTTTGAATTGCACGCTTTAACGGTCTTGCACCATAAACAGGATCAAATCCCTCATCGGCAATTTTTGAAACAGCATTATCTGTGAATTCAAGTTTGATATTTTTATGTGCAAGTCTGCCTTCAAGGTTTTTAAGAAGTTTCTTCGCAATTTGCTCGATTTCTTCTTTTTTCAACTGCTTAAATACAATAATATCATCGACTCTATTCAAAAATTCAGGTTTAAACTGGCGTTTTAATTCAGACATTACATCTGACTTAATCTCGCCGTCATTTGCATTTTGTCTGTCACCGCCGAATCCTAACGATTTTTTATCGGTAATAAGTCTTGCGCCCACATTTGAAGTCATAATTACGATTGTGTTTTTAAAATTCACCTTTCTTCCCTGCGAATCGGTCAAAATTCCGTCATCAAGAATTTGAAGCAATATATTAAACACATCAGGATGCGCTTTTTCAATTTCATCAAAAAGCACAACCGAATATGGGTGACGGCGAATTTTTTCTGTCAACTGACCGCCCTCGTCATAGCCTACATATCCCGGAGGAGAGCCTACCAAACGGGACACCGTATGTTTCTCCATATATTCCGACATATCAAATCTGATTAACGCTTTTTCATCGCCAAAAAGATTTTCAGCCAACGCTTTGCAAAGTTCTGTTTTTCCTACGCCGGTAGGCCCCAAGAAAATGAATGACCCTGTCGGGCGTTTAGGGTCTTTAAGCCCTACCCTGCCTCTGCGAATTGCGTGAGATACCGCTGATACTGCTTCATCTTGACCTACTATTCTTCTGTGAAGTGTATCTTCAATTTTAAGCAGTTTCTCACTCTCTTCTTCCGTCAGTTTTGCAACAGGTATACCTGTCCAACCCGCTACTACTTCCGCAATTTCGTTTTCGGTAACCTCTTTTGAGATATTTGCATTGTTTTCGTGCCATTTTTCTCTTGCACTGACAAGTTTTTCGTTTAAATCTTTTTCTTCATCTCTTATTTCTGCCGCTTTTTCAAAGTCTTGTGCCGCTACTGCATCTTTCTTTTCGAGTTGGAGTTCTTTTACTTTATTTTCCAACTCTTTTACTGAGTCGGGAGCGGTATAAGCGTTAAGACGCACTTTTGATGCCGCCTCATCAATTAAATCAATTGCTTTATCAGGCAAATATCTGTCGTTAATATATCTTGAAGACAAAGAAACTGCTGATTTTAAGGCTTCATCGGTGATTTTTACTTTGTGATGAGCCTCATATTTGTCACGAAGTCCTTTTAAAATCAAATATGTTTCATCTTCTGTCGGCTCGCCCACAGTAACAGGTTGAAAACGCCTTTCAAGAGCGGCATCTTTTTCAATAAATTTTCTGTATTCGTTCAATGTTGTTGCACCGATTACCTGAAATTCGCCTCGAGCGAGTGATGGTTTTAAGATGTTTGCTGCGTCTGTTGAGCCTTCTGCCGAACCTGTTCCCACAATGGTGTGAAGTTCATCTATAAACAAAATCACATCTGATGATTTTTTTACTTCGTCAATTGCAGCGGTAATTCTTTCTTCAAAATCACCTCTGTATTTAGTTCCTGCTACCATTCCTGTCAAATCAATAGCGATAACTCTTTTATCTTTTAACAGTTCAGGAACTTCGCCCTCGGCAATTTTTATTGCCAAGCCCTCAGCTACCGCTGTTTTACCAACGCCCGGCTCACCGATAAGGCAAGGGTTGTTTTTGGTTCTTCTAGTAAGTATTTGAATTACACGCTCAATTTCTTTTGACCTTCCGATAACAGGGTCTAATTTTTTATCTTTTGCTTCGGAAGTTAAATCTCTGCCGAACTTATCAAGAGTAGGCGTTTTTCCTGTGTTATTTTTAGTTTTTTCGGTTGCAGAATTATCTAAACTTCCTGTGCAAGCAGAGATTAACTCCTGCTCAAACTCCCTCTTATCAACGCCTAGTTCATTAATAAACCTTGCAGCGTAGTTTTCGCCCTCATTAAGAATACTAAGCAGAATATGCTCTGTTCCTACAATACTCATTCCGAAACTTCTTGAACAGCCGACTGCAAGTTCCAAAATATGCTTTGCTCTTGGTGTCAAATCTTCGGGTGAAAGTCTTGATTTTATACCTTTTCCGACAACTGAAATTAATAAATCTTCCACCTTTTCTTTTGTAATTCCCTTTTCAGTCAACATTGTATATGCAACCGAATCATTAACAGATAACAGTCCTATTAATATGTGTTCGCTTCCGATATATGTATGACCTAAGTTTTCAGCACAATCAACACTCCTATTTAAAGCGTTATTTGCTTTTTCGGTAAATCCGTTGAATTTATACATATTTATCACTCCTTACTTAATTATACTGAGAAAGTCTGTCTCTGATATAATTTGCTCTTTTATTATCACGTATATCGCTTTCAAGAATTTCGTTATCCGACAGGCAAATACCTGCCTTGCCGGTTTCCAAAATCAATTCGTTAATTACAGGAATCGGAACATTTAAAATTCCCATTGAAACACCCATTCTTATATTCGAAATGAGTTTAAACATTTCTTCTGTTGACATTTTTCTTGCAAATTTTAAAGTGCCTAACGCCCTGAAAACGTCATCTTCCAAACAAAATCTGTCAAAAGCATCTCTCGCTTCTTTTTCTTTAACGATTAACTGGTTTGAAATTGAATTAATAATTTCAATCGCTTTGTTTTCGCTAATACCCAGAGTAACCTGGTTTGATATTTGATACATTGAACTTTTTGGCTTTGAGCCCTCTCCAAATGTACCTCTTATTGCTACGCCCATTTTAGAAATATTATTAAAAATTCTGTCTAAAACGCCTAATTTTTCCAAAGCAGGCAGATGAATCATAATTGAGGCACGAAGCCCTGTACCGAGATTAGTCGGGCACCCGGTTAAATAACCTAATTGCTCATCATAAGCAAATTCGCTCTTTGCTGATATTATTCTCTCGACTTTTACCGCTTCTTCAAACGCTTTTTCAAGAGATAAGCCACTGTTCAGCACTTGAATACGCAAATGATCTTCTTCATTAATCATAATACTTACAGACTCATCTTTTTTTAATATCAGCGCTTTGCCTTTTGTATTGCTTGCAAACTCAGGGCTGATTAAGTGCCTTTCAACAAGCGAGTAAGCCTCGATTTCTGAAATTTTATCAATATCAATAAAACCGTATTCATCTTTTAAATCTGATTTAAAAATAGCGTCTGAAACAATTTGAATAACAGAATATTTATGCTCATCGGTCATTTTATTAGGAAAAGGAAAACCTTTTAAATTTCTGGCAATTCTTATTCGGGAACTAAACACCAAATCATTGTTCTTTCCTTCATTAAAATACCATTTACTCATTTTCCTGCCCTCTCAATTCTTTAAGTTCATCTCTAATTTCTGCCGCTTTTTCAAATTCTTCGTTCTTAATTGCTTCTTTTAATTTCTTTTCAAGAATTTCAATATTGTTTTCTTCTTTTTCAGTATCATGCTCGGTAGTATAAGAAGGTGTCATACCGGTATGAATTGTTTTACCGTGAATTTTCTTTATTGTAGGTAAAATTTCCTCTTTAAATGTGCTGTAACAATCAGCACAGCCCATTTTACCGTTATTTACAATATCTTCAAAAGAAGAATTACAAGTTTCACAGCGTTTTAACGATTCTATTTCAGGCTCCCCTAAAAAATCATTCCAAAAACTGTCTAATTTAAAGAAATTAAAATTATTAAACCCTAATTTTGCCGCACATTCGGGGCAAAGAAAATACTCGTTTGTAACACCGTTGACTGTTTTTTTAATATGAGTTGTAGCATTATTTTTTTTACAATTTTCACATAACATAATTAATCATCTCCATTAAATACAAGCAACCAACATATTTTTAAAAATAGTTGCTCTGACTGCATTTCTTATTATAGGTGGTATCTCGCTGTAACATTTGTCGGAAATTGCGGTTGAAATCAAAACCCTCTGTTGAGCGGTAATTATTTCCTGTTCTAAAAGATTTTCAAGAATAATTCTTGCCGTATTTACGCTGATTTCATTACCTACCGAATTCACAATGTGCATAATAGCACTTGAACGGTCAAGGCTGATTCGGGTTATTTTAATGTAACCGCCGCCACCTCTTCTGCTTTCAACAATGAATCCATTTTCAGGCGTAAACCTTGAAGAAAGCACATAGTTAATTTGGCTCGGTACACAACCTAACATATTTGCAAATTCGTTTCTTTTAATTTCGGCTTCTCCGGATTCCGACTCCGCTAACATATCTATAATAGTTTGACTAATTAAATCACTTAATCTCATTATTTATACCTCCTGTTATTCAGAGTTTGACTTTCTCTGACCTTATATTACTACAAAGGTCAGGAAAAGTCAATACCTTTTTTATGATTTTTTAAAAATTTTTGTGGCAATTTTTTCTAATGTTCATAAACTATTAGTGAAGGCAGAAAGGAGGCAAACGACTCATGGGATGTTTTAATTCTGGTAATAACGGCTGCTGCGAATGGATTATTATTCTTTTAATAATCTTCTGCTGCTGCGGTAATAACAACGGTTGTGGCTGCTGCAACAACTAACTTCTGTTAAATATAAAAATAACCGACTCAAATATTTGAGTCGGTTATTTTATTGTCATATTTTTTAAATTTCAAGAATAACATTTACAAAAGAAATAAACAAATTGGAGGACAATTTATGGACAACAACAATATATACAAGGATATTGCCGAAAGAACAGACGGCGATATTTACATAGGTGTGGTAGGACCTGTAAGAACAGGCAAATCCACATTTATTAAAAAATTTATGGATAACCTCGTTATTCCAAACATTAACGACGAGTATTTAAAAGAAAGAGCAAATGATGAATTGCCTCAATCTGCTGCGGGCAGAACAATTATGACTACCGAGCCGAAGTTTATTCCGGAAGAAGCGGTAAATATTTCTATTGAAAACAACGCTAATTTCAATGTAAGACTTATTGATTGCGTAGGTTACATTGTGCCGAGTGCAATAGGTTATATTGAAGACGATACTCCCAGAATGGTTATGACACCTTGGTATGAAGACCCGATACCTTTTAATATGGCGGCTGAAATAGGTACAAACAAAGTAATAACCGAACATTCGACAATAGGACTTGTTATTACAACCGACGGAACAATCAGCGATATTGACCGAGATGAATATATTGAAGCAGAAGAACGAGTAATTAAAGAGTTAAAAGAGATTAACAAACCTTTTATTGTTCTTGTAAACAGCGTAAACCCTGACGCCGAAAGTGCAAAAGCAGTTTGTAATGAAATAAAAGAAAAATTCGGTATTCCCGTTATGGCAGTAAACTGCCTTGACCTTGACGAAGCGAAAATAAAAGAAATTATTTCACAAATTCTTTTTTGTTTTCCTATAAAAGAAATAAGATTTGACATTCCGAAATGGATAAATTCGCTTGAAAAAGACGATAAAATTAAATCAACAGTTTTCAACACCGTTTTTTCTGCAACCAAATCGCTCAAAAGAATTAACGATTGCTACTCTTTGGAAAATTCTATTTCAGAATGTGAACTAGTTTCTTCTGTAAACATTAATCAAATAAATTTAGGCAGCGGTAGTTTAAATGTTAAAATTTCACTTAATGATAAACTTTTCTATAATGTAATATCTGAAAAATCGGGAATGAAAGTAAAAAATGATAAAGAGTTAATTGACATTGTTTGCACGCTCGCTAAAACAAAATCGCACTATGACCGAATTAAAGATGCACTTGAACAGGTTGAAGCGACAGGTTACGGCATTGTTATGCCTACAATTGAAGAATTAAAACTCGAAGCCCCCGAAATTATGAAGCAAG
>CACYEQ010000085.1 GCA_902773485.1 Oscillospiraceae bacterium | reverse complement strand
TGTGCTGTATGCGGAAACATATCGACAGGTTGAATTTTTCTAACCTTATAGCCTTTTTTGCACAAATAAAGTAAATCTCGCTTTTGCGTTTCGATATTGCAGGAAATATAGACCACTTTTTCTGGTGAAAGTTTTACAACGCTGTTTAAAAACGCTTTATCACTCCCTGCTCGGGGCGGGTCCATAAAAACGGCGTCAATATGCTCTTTTTCTTTTGCTAATTTTGTCATAAACTCGCCTGCATCGGCACAGTAAAATGAAGCGTTTTTAATTCCGTTGATTTTCGCATTGATTTTAGCATCTTTTACCGCATCTTTATTCAGTTCAACACCGATTACCCTACCTGCTTTTTGCGAAGCAACAAGACCTATTGTTCCTGTTCCGCAATAAGCATCAATAACAGTTTGGTTTTCATTCAAATCGGCATAATTAATTACCGTTTCATACAAAACCTTTGTTTGAATGGAATTGATTTGGTAAAAAGATTTCGGAGAAATGCGAAATTTTAATCCGCAAAGTTCATCTTCTATGTAACCGCTGCCGTAAAGAACTTGCTCACTCTCGGCTAAAAGCATACTCGTTTTATGCGGATTTATATTAAAGACGACCGTAGTAATTTCGGGAAATTTTTTCAAAATCGCTTTGGTAAGATTGTTTTTCTGCGGAAAAATCGGGTTTGCACCTACCAAAACAACCATTATTTGATTAGTTGAAAACGAACGCTTTACCAAAATATGCCGTAAAAATCCCCGTTTTGTATCTTCATTGTAAGGCAAAATTTTAAAATTCGGCAATTCCTTGCGGATAAAAACTATAATTTCATCGGCTTTTTTGTCCTCAATCATACATTCATCAACATTAACAATTTGGTGAGAACTTGATTGGTAAACGCCCGAAACTATTTTACCGCCTCTTGTAAGTCCGAAAGCCGCCTGCACTTTATTGCGGTAATTGTAAGGATTTTTCATTCCAATAATTCTATTAACTCTATGAAACTTGCCAAGTAATGACACAGCCTTTGCTTGCTTGAATTTTAACTGTCTTTCATAATCCATATTTTGCAGTTGACAACCGCCGCATTTTTTTGCATATTTACAACCTATTGCGTTATTCATTTTCCGATCTCCATCTGTATTTTTCGAGGTCTACCTTTCCGTTTTTTACCTCTACACCCTCGGCTTGAAGCAGACCTGTTTGCATATTTTCACCGCCAAATGCAAAGGAACTTGAAACCTCGCCGTTTCGGTTTACAACTCGATAGCAATGAATGTGTTCCGGGTCGGGATTTACATGTAAAGCATAGCCGACAACCCTTGACCAATGCGGATTGCCTGCAAGCAGTGCTATTTGACCGTAGGTTGCAACCTTGCCTTTCGGTATTTTCTTAACAACCTCATAAATTTTTTCAAATGTGTTCATTTAATCACCAATCCATATTTATATAACATTATAATATGAATAAATCAAACATATATACAACAGTTCTTTTCTAATCGGTACATTCATCAATAAAATATGCTCTTGTATTTGCTCTCTTTCCGTTTTCGTCAACAACATCGAATCGAATATATTTCATATTATCAGCAATTTTAAACGAAGCGGAAGTTATAAGTCCGCCGTTTTTGTCAAATTCTCTTTTTATATAACGAATACCCGTTGCCATAATAACCGACTTTGCAGGCGAACAAGTTATATGTGCCATACCGTCTTCAACATATAAATCATAAATCTCAGGCCCTTGCGAACAGTAAAACTCTTGATTTTTTAACGCCGAAAAAACGCTTTCATAAGTGAGTTTTTTGGCTTTAATCATATTAAATCCGCCAAATGTTCCTGCAAAACGGTCATCGTAAGTATGATTGTGGTTATCGTCAGCCATTTGCGCTGCAATTCGCATACCACTGCGACACATAATGTCATAAGCATAAACATCATACTCCGACCAGCCCTGGTAAATATTGTCGGTATTGTATATTTCAAGCGCATAAAGACCTTTGTATTGCTTTAATTCATCAGGCTCCTGCAACGACCAGTAAGGGTGATTCATACAAACTATAAAACCGTGCTCATTAGCCTCTTTTATAACCTCGTTTACTCCTTCAATCGAGTAAACTCTATCACAAATCGCACCGTAATGCTCTACCTTGTTTTTAACTTCATCGCCTGCAAACCAGATAGCGTTTGGATTATAACAAACCTGCTTAACGCTGTTTTTATCAGCACAATAAAGGTTTAAATGAGCGCATTTGTTCTCTGTCCACTCATTGCTTTTATTGTCCGTGATTGAGAGTTCGTAACCGTTTATAAAAAGAAAACTATCATCTGAGTATTTATAATAATTTTTAAGCACCTCGTGTTCGGAAATGCACAAAACATCGTAACCGCGCTTTTTAAATTCCGCTTTCATTTCAAGCGGAGTAAAATGACCGTCTGAACCTGTTGCGTGTGCGTGAAGATTCGCTTTATAAAACCTGCCCTCTTTCGGCAAAAGATACTTTTTCATTAGAAAAATTCTCCTTATTCTAATATACACATAAATTTTATCATAAACACAAAGTAATTACAAGTATTTAAAGAATAAAACTAAGGTCACTCACTAAAAGTGAATGACCTGTTTTTTTAATCTAACAACTCTCTTATATCCGGAAAAACTTCGAGCGAACGAGGTAAAATTCCGTTCATATAGGCGATTATTACACCGTAATTTGTAAACGGCACATCAAGTGTGTTTGCATATTTTATTCTTGAACGCATTTCACGCTCATTTAACATACAAGCACCACAATGCACCACTAACTTATACTGCGATAAATCTTCGGGAAAACCTGTTCCGCTTGACCAATCAAACTGCAAATCCTTCCCTGTAAAATCTTTAAGCCATTTCGGCATTTTTACCGCACCTATATCATTGCATTGGCGGTGATGAGAGCAACCTTCCGAAATCAACACCTTATCACCGTTTTGCAAATTTTTAAGTGCCGTCGCACCTTTAACGGCGGTTTTCAAAAAGCCCTTGTATCTTGCAAACAGAATTGAAAATGAAGTCAGCATAATATCTTTCGGCACAATCTCTTTAACAAAGGCAAAAGCCTGAGAATCAGTTACTACCAACTTCGGTTTTTTTGAAAGATTTTTCAAAGTTTCTACCAACTGCGTTTCGCGTGTAACAACACAAATGCCGTTGCCGTCTAAAATATCACGAATTGCCTGCACCTGCGGTAGAATCATTCTTCCCTTCGGGGCTGATTCATCAATCGGACAACAAAGTACAACAAAATCATCTTTTTCAATTAAATCTGAACATATTTTTTTGTCTTGCTCTTCCCTCTTTGATAATGCACCGATTCTTTCTTTTACTTCGTTTATATTTTGCTTTTTAACTGCACTTACCAAAATCTCGTTTTCGTTAAGATTTACATTATCTTTTAAATCCGCCTTGTTATAAACGACTATATAAGGAATTTCTTTATCTTTAAAAATTGAAATTAACTGCTCGTCAACCTGCGTTTTGCCGACAGATGCATCAACAACAAGCACGGCAATATCAGTTTTAGCCAGAATCTGTTTAGTTTTTTTTACACGAAGTTCTCCTAAAACTCCCTCATCGTCAAAACCTGGTGTGTCGATAATTACAACTGGGCCGATAGGCAAAATCTCCATTGCCTTTGAAACAGGGTCGGTTGTAGTACCTTTAACATCAGAAACTACCGATAAATCTTGATTAGTAACCGCATTAACAACACTTGATTTACCTACGTTGCGTCTGCCAAAAAAACCGATATGAACACGATTTGCCGACGGTGTTAAATTTAAATCTGCCATACTTTCACCTCTTAAAAAATGCTAAATATATTATAATAGAAAAAAACAATAAAATCAATGTTTATTAAAAAAATAGGTATATAAACAAGAAAAATCTCTGTATTTTAATGCCCAAAATGCAATTCATAATAGCAACGCTACAAGGAATGACGATATGAAAGATTAGGTTTAATAATAATCGCAAAAAATAGAATATTCTTGACATTATTATAACAAGTTGTCACAATAATCAAGATATGATTTGTAGTTTTTATTCTTAGGAGGGTTTTTATAATAAAAAAATAATTCTAATAACCCTGTGCCTGATTATGGAACTCGCAACAATACCAATGGCTGTAATTACCGCAAGTGCGGGTATATACGACGATATAAGTATAAAGCAATTGAATGATGAGACTGTTGAAATAACATAGTATAACGGTGACGTGGCTAATTTAACCATTTCATCAGTAATAGACGAAAATAAGGTTACAAGTATTTGTGAAGATTTATTTGATTATTATTATGATGAAAATGATGAAGAATACAAAAAGGTTGATGACTTTAACAGAAAAAACAAATAATAGTTACACCGAGCAAGAAAAATTTGCTCGGTTTTT
>CACYEQ010000084.1 GCA_902773485.1 Oscillospiraceae bacterium | reverse complement strand
TTGCAAATCGCTTACAGATGAAATAAAACTTTTGCAAGATGTAATCGGCAATGCGGTTGACAAAGATGCGCGCCTTGTTTTCACGCTAAACGATACCGAATATTATATTAATCGCAATGATATTTTGTTTTTTGAAACTGTGGAGAATAAAACAGCTGCTCATACTGCTGATAAAATTTTTTATACCAATTACAAACTTTATGAGTTAGAGGAAGTTTTGCCGAAAAGTTTTATGCGAATTTCAAAATCATCTATAATAAACTGCAAAAAAGTTTCTGCGATAACTAAAAATATCACAGGCGCCAGCGAGGTTTTGTTTAAAGACTCACCAAAAAAAGTTTATGTTTCAAGAATGTATTTTAAACTGTTTAAACAAAGAGTTGAGGAGATGTTATAAAATATGAAAAATAAATTTAGTTTTAAAAAATCAGGTGTGTTCTGGGGAATTATTCTTATTCTATCTGCTGTATTAATTATACTTGATTCAATTGGAATAGGCTTAGGATTTTTAAGCGGTGTTCCGGTAATAACCGTAATTCTGGGCATAATTTGCGTAGCTTGGCTTATTGATGAATTAATTAAACTTAAATTTACACACATTTTTTTCCCGCTTGCTTTTATTTTTATTCTTTTTCAAGATAAAATCGTTCAGCTTGCAAATCTGAAAAGCCAAATTATGTCGAATTGGATAGTGTTAATATGTGCATTGTTGCTTACAATCGGCTCATCAATGATTTTCAGAACAAACAGAGTTTCTAAAAAAGAAAAAATGGTCAAAAACCAACACAAATTCGGCAATTCAACTCAGTATTTCGACGCTGGCGAACAAAGCGATTTTAATGTTGAAAACAATTTCGGAAAAACCGAAGTATTTTTTTCAAATGTTGAAAACTATCTTGGCGACGGCACTTTAAGAGTTGAAAACAATATGGGTGCTACTGTAATAAATGTGCCAAAAGAATGGAATGTGTTTGTAAAGATAGAAAATAATATGGGTTCTGTAAAAGCAGAAGAAAATCACCCTGTAAACGGTAAAGTACTTAATATAATAGGTAAAAATAATATGGGCTCGGTTGTAGTAGAAATAGTATAAATTTATTGAATTTTTGTAAAAATGTGGTATAATAAAACCATATTATTTTTGTGAGGGAAGTTTATGCATAAAGATTGTGAAAGAATATTAATTGATGAGGATGAATTAAAGAAAATTTGTAAAAGACTCGGTAAACAAATCAGCGATGATTTTCGTGACAGCGACAAAAAATTATTGATTGTCTGCATTTTAAAAGGCTCGCTAATTTTTACCGCTGATTTAATGCGCGAAATTGATATTCCATGCGAGGTCGATTTTATGAAAGCCTCATCTTACGGTGACAGAACAATTTCAAACGGTACCGTTCACATCAGCCTTGACCTTAAAAAGCAGGATTTATCGGATTATAATATAGTAATTATTGAGGATATATTGGATACAGGCAACACTATGTATCATCTAATAAATGTGCTTGAAGGCAGAGGCTGCGACACAATAAAACTTTGTGTTTTGCTTGATAAACCCGAAAGAAGAGAACGCCCGATTATAGTAGATTACGAGGGTAAAGTAATTCCCGATGAGTTTGTTATCGGATACGGTCTTGATTATGATGAAGAATACCGTAATCTGCCGTATGTAGGCATATTAAAACCAGAAGTTTATGAAAACAACTAAATAAAAACAATCAATAAAAAATTCTCTAATCGTTTATGATTAGAGGATTTTTAAATTTTGGCAGAGGAATAGGGAACGTGTGCATACGCACACTAACCGTTCGTCGACCAAAATCTTTGATTTTGGTACCCTCCTCACGCTCCTCGCTAAAAACAGTCCACAGGACTGTTCTCTTAACGCTCAGACCCTCACAGGGTTCGAATCCCCAAATAAAAAACACTCAACCAAAAGGTTGAGTGTTATGGCAGCGGAATAGGGATTCGAACCCCAACAAACAGAGTCAGAGTCTGTCGTGCTACCGTTACACTATTCCGCTAAATATACGCAACAATACTATTATAACCGATTTTTTTAATTTGTCAATACTTTTTAATCAATTTTAAAATCATCTGCTGAAAACTTTTCAAGTTCTTTTGGTATTTTCGGCACTCGGCGAATAGGGTCATATTTGAATCTTCTGCAAGAGAAATCAGGTTTAACTATACCTTTTCGATTGCAAAAAATATTTACTCCGTCAACTGCTACTGCACCTTT
Source organism: Oscillospiraceae bacterium (assembly GCA_902773485.1). Classification (GTDB taxonomy): domain Bacteria; phylum Bacillota; class Clostridia; order Oscillospirales; family Acutalibacteraceae; genus RUG11462. Next base: position 11,174 of record CACYEQ010000084.1, on the reverse strand, counting down.
TAAACAGTATGCGCAATTAGGCGTTATGTCTTTATTAAGTAGTTTTTTGCCCATGTTTACCGCTCCTTTTAAGTTTACAAAATAATTTTACCACAATTGCACTCAAAAATCTACATTTATTTTGATTTTATTCTTTGTTTTTGCAAAAATGCCAGAAAAACTACCGATAGAAATATAAGCGCAACTGAAAAATAATAGTTTTGGGAAGTGGTTTTTAAGTAAACATTAAAACTGGTCAAAACGGGAGTAGTTATTTTAAAAACTTTGCAGGCTATAAAGCAAAAAATAAATGATAAAACAGCGCATAAAAACCTTACGGCAATTATTTTTAAAATAGGAGGGCGGTCGTTTTTGAGTACCGCAGATATTTGAAAAATTACAGAAATTCCGCCGAATCCGATAACCGCACATACAAAAGGCAATGCGACTTTTTCATTTGCCAGTTCAAAAACACCGTTTGTAACTTCTAAAATGCTTACGGCAGATAATAATGCGATTTTGTTTTTGCACAAAAGTGTTAAAACATTTACTATTGCAGAAAAAATTATTGTAAATGCACTTATTGAGATTATTGAAGAGGTTGCATTCGATACCGCAAAAACCGCACAGTCGGAAAGGGCAGGCGAGTGGGCGGTAAAAATTGCTTTTTCGTTACTTCTTTTAAAAAATTTTGTTGCTATTAATGCTGTAAAAATGCAAGCGAGCAGATTTGAAAAAAGCAATATTTCGCCGATTTTGTAAGAGTTAAACATATTAACCCCAACGGCGAGCAGTATAAAAGCGGGTCCCGAAGAGCAGGAAACGCTCGCAATTCTGTTGCGTTCACTTACCGAAATTCCACCCTTTTCAAAAACAGAGTTTGCAATAGACGCGCCTACCGGGTAACCCGAAATCATGCTGATAATAAAAATCGGTATATAATAACCGCTTAAATGAAAAAATTTTCTTGAAAATCTGTCAAGTTTACAGGAAAAAACTTCTAAAATACCGCTGAGTGCTAAGAATGAAGTTAAACAAAGCATAGGAAAAAGCGACGGTATTATTACCGAACCACAAAGATATAATCCGCTTGAAATGCCTTTTAAAACACAGTCGTGACAGGCAAAAATCGTCATTAAACAAATTAAAAATATTATGAAAACCAATGTAATCTTTACTCTTTTTTTCAAAACAAAAACTCCTTTTGCATTAATACAAGCCGATTTAGCATAAAATATAATAAAACTTTTAGGGGTGAGCGTTTGGCTAATGTTAAAAATAAACTTAATAAAATAAATAAATATTTCGACTTGCCCGAAGGATTGATTACAGGCGGTGTTCATATTGAACTTATGTCGAACAAGCAAGCAATTTTAGACGGAAAATGCAGCATTTTGCAGTACAGTGACACGCAAATCAAAATTAACACAGGTAACGGAACTGTTGAATTTTTGGGAAAAAACCTATGTCTTGACACTCTGAATAAAGAGGGCGCATTAATTTCGGGAACAATTGAAAAAATAGAATTTGCGTGAGGTGTACAATAAATGTTTATGCTGAAAAGTTTCAGATACATAACCGGTTATGTGAAATTTTCGGGAAAAGGTGTTTTTCCCGAAAGATTTTTAAACCTTTGTGCCAATAATAATATTCTGGTTTGGTCTCCAAAAGTAAAATACGGCGAATTAAGCGGTTATATGCATATAAATGATTACAAAAGAATAAGAAAAATTGCCAAAAAATCTTGTATGCGCTTGAAAATAGAAAAACGCAGGGGAGTGCCGTTTCTAGTTAACCGCTATCGTCATCGTTACGGAATTCCTATTGGCGTTGCGGTGTTCTTTTTTTTGATTATATATTTATCGGGTTTTTGCCTTAACATTTCAGTTGTGGGAAATGATGTTATTAAAACAGAAGAACTTGAAACGAAACTTGCCGACTCAGGCATTTATCTTGGCAGGAGAATAGGTGAAATAGACGCAGATATTGTTAGACAGAAGTTTTTAATACAAAACAGAGAATATTCTTATGCTGCGGTGAATATTAAAGGCTCTTTTATTACGGTTGAACTTGTAAAAACAGATGAAAAACAGATGAAAAATACCTCAAAAAAGCCTTGCAATATTGTAGCGAGAAATGCAGGGAAAATTTTAAAAGTTAAGGCCTATGATGGTAAAGTTTCGGTTAAAATCGGCGAGGCTGTAGCACCGGGCGATTTATTGGTTTCGGGCGTGGTTGAATTGACTAATAAAACCACAAAATTTGTTCATGCAGATGCCGAAGTTATCGCCGCAACAAGGCATAAATTAGAGGTTTTTGTGCCTTTTAAGACTAGGCAAAAATTAAAAAGCAACGAAACGATAACTCATTCGGTTTTGCGAGTGGCAAATGTAAATATTCCGCTTTTTTTAGGCGAGGTAAAACAGCCTTATGAAACAAAAAAAAGCGTAAAAAAATATAAAATCGGCGGTGTTGAATTGCCCTTGAAAAGAATTACGGTCGATTTTATCAAGATAAATTACAAAAAAATTCGTCTTAATGAAAAAAGTGCAAAAACACTCGCAAAACAAAAAATGGAAAGATTAAAGAATAAACAGTTAGGAAAAACTGTAAAATCCTCTCAAAAAGGCAAATTTAAAGTTACAAAAAAGGGCGTTTTTTATTCAAAAGTTTATTTTTGCGAAGAAAATATCGCAAAATCAAAAAAAATATTAAAATGATGATGACAAATTTGAAAAAATATGTTATACTAACTATAATTGCATTTTGTTTTTTAAATGAGGTAAAAAATTGACAGATAAAATTTTATCAATATCACAACCCGAACTTATAAGCCAACTTTTCGGCAGTTATGATGAAAATATAAGAATTATAGAAAAAGAGTATTCTGTAAGTATTTCTTACCGTGACTCGAAACTTAAAATCTCAGGTGAGCAAAAAGATACAGAAAACGCCGCGAGGGCGATAAAATCAATGATGTTGTTGATTTCAAAAGGCGAAGCATTAACTGAGCAAAATATTGCTTATGTAATTTCGCTTGTGCGTGACGGCGAGGATTCCTCAATCGAAGAAATAACTGATTCCGACCTTGTTGCGGTAACTGTCAGCGGTAAGCCGATAAAACCGAAAACGCTGGGTCAGAAAAAATATGTTAAAGCGATTGATGAAAACACTATCGTTATCGGAATAGGTCCTGCGGGAACAGGTAAAACTTACCTTGCTGTTGCCGAAGCGGTAAGAGCGTTTAAAGCAAAAGAGATAACAAGAATTATTTTAACCCGTCCTGCGGTTGAGGCAGGCGAAAAACTAGGTTTTTTGCCCGGCGATTTACAACAAAAGGTTGACCCTTATCTTCGTCCGCTTTATGATGCACTTTTTGATATGTTCGGAGCAGAAGCTTTTGCCCGTCTTCACGAAAAAGGAGCAATTGAGGTAGCACCGCTTGCATATATGCGAGGAAGAACGCTTGATGATTCGTTTATTATACTTGATGAAGCGCAGAATACTACCAAAGAGCAGATGAAAATGTTTTTAACAAGACTTGGTTTTAACTCTAAAATGATTGTAACGGGTGATAATACACAGGTTGATTTGCCGGACGGTAAAACTTCGGGGCTTATCGATGCAGTCAGAGTTTTAAAAAACCTTGATGATATTAAAATTGTAAGACTCAGCGAAAAAGATGTTGTAAGGCATAAATTGGTTCAATCAATTGTAAAAGCATACGAAAAAGCAGAAAATGAAAGATTAAAGAAGAATTACAGAAAATAAGAAGGGACTAATTAAAGATGGATAAAGTAAAAGTAGTAATTATCAATGACCAGAAAACAGTAAAAATTCCTACGGGTATCAGAATTTTATTACGCAGATGTTGTAATGCTGTTGTGCAACTTGAAAAACTAAACGGCGAGTATGAGGTGAATATTACCTTTGTTGATAACAAAAAAATTAGAGAGTTAAATAAAAAATACAGAAATATTGATAAACCTACCGATGTTTTGTCGTTTCCTATGGGTGAAAACGGCAAGTACCCTACAAATCCTGAAACAGGATATAAAATTCTGGGAGATGTTGTAATCTCGGTTGAAAGAGCCGTTTTTCAAGCAGAGGAATATGACCACACTCTACGCAGAGAGTTAGGTTTTCTTACAACTCATTCGGTTTTGCATTTGCTCGGTTACGACCATGTAAACGGCGGAATTGAGGCCTCTAAAATGAGAGAGCGTGAAGAAGAGGTAATGACTTTGGTAGGTCAGCCTCGTGATTTTAAGTAACGGTGAAAAATATGAGTGAAAAAACCTCTGCTTTTATTGCGATAGTAGGCAAGCCGAATGTGGGTAAATCTACAATTTTAAATAAAATTATCGGTCAAAAGGTAGCAATAGTTTCGGACAAGCCACAAACTACCAGAACCAAAATTTCCGGTATTGTTACAAAAGGTGAAATGCAACTTGTTTTTATTGATACGCCAGGTCTTCATAAGCCGAAAAACAAGTTAGGCGAATATATGGTAAAGGCAGTAGGCGACGGTATGGAAGATGTCGATTGCTGTCTTTTGGTTGTTGAGGCTGATAAAAAAATTACCCCTGCCGAAAAAGATTTAATAGAGAAATTTAAATTAAGAAAGTTAAATGCAGTTCTTGCAATAAATAAAATTGATTTACTTGAAGACAAGCAGGAACTTTTTGAAATAATAAAAAAATATACCGAACTTTTCAACTTTTCGGCGGTTGTTCCTGTTAGTGCAAAATTCGACGAGGGAACTGATGAACTTTTTTCGGAACTTTTAAAATTTGCGGTTCCATCGGTGCATTATTTTGATGATAATTCGTTTACCGACCAGCCCGAAAGAGTTATTGCCGCTGAAATGATACGCGAAAAACTGCTTTGCTTGCTTGATAAAGAAATACCTCACGGTATCGCTGTTGATATTGAGCGGTTTTCGGAACGGCAAAATTCCGATATTCTCGATATTGACGCCGTAATTTATTGCGAAAAGGCGAGCCATAAAGGAATTATCATAGGCAAAGGCGGTGCTATGCTTAAAAAGACAGGTTCTTATGCCAGACACGACCTTGAAAACTTTTTTGAAATAAAGGTAAACTTAAAACTTTGGGTAAAAGTTAAAGATAATTGGCGAACTCAGAATACTGTTATTCACAGTTTTGGGTTGGATTAATTTACTACTGATTTTTTAAAAGTCACTTCGCAAAATAATAACGGAGTGATTAATATGAAAGATTTTTGGAATTTATTTTTAGAAAGCGGTAAAATAGACGATTATTTAAAATTTAAAGGCGTTTATAAAGAGGGGCAGGAGAACTCAAATGAGCCTGAATACTACAACGGGGTTGATAATAAAGGAGCAGAAAGTCGGCGAGAATGACCGACTTGCAACAATTTTGACATCTGATTTAGGGCTGATTCGTGCGTTTGTTCCCGGCGCTATGAAATTAAAATCAAAAAATATTGCCGCAACTTCGCTTTTATCTTTCTCCGATTTGGAAATTTATCAGTCGAGAGATACATATAAAGTAAATTCTGCCCGTTCAAGAGAGATTTTTTTCGGACTTAGAAACGATATTGTATCGCTATCATTAGCAGGTTATTTTTGTGACCTGCTAATAAATCTTGCGCCTGTTTTCGAGCCTGCCGAAGAATACCTTAAATTAACTTTAAATTGTCTTTATCTTTTGTGTGAAAATAAAAAATCAAAAGAATTTATTAAAGCGGTTTTTGAGTTGAAAATCGCTGAGTATTCGGGCTATTGTCCCGATTTAATTGCTTGTGCTAAATGTAAAGAAGAAAAAATCGAAAATGTCGGTTTTGATGTTTTAAACGGTGTTGTTTACTGTGAAAACTGCAAAAACGACAATCATATTTCTTTGCCGAACAGCGTTTTTGCCGCAATGAGGCATATTATTTATTCAGATGACAAAAAAGTTTTTTGTTTTAAAATAAATGAACAAAGCGAGCAACTTTTAGCACAAATCAGCGAAAATTTTATTATTTCACAAACTGAAAAAAATTATAAAACTCTTGAATTTTATAAACAAATGAGGAATTAAATTTAGCAATGAATAAACATTATAAGTCATTGGAATTTGATAAAATTCTTTTGCTTTTGAAAGATATGGCTTCAAGCGAGGGAGCAAAGAAAAAAGCACTTCAAACTGTTCCCGAAACTTCTCTTGAAAAAGCAAATAAATTAATGCAGCGTACCGATGACGCTTTTAAACTAATATCGGGGTTTTCAACACCGCCGTTTTCTGGTGCAAAAGATGTTACGGAATCGCTTAACCGAGCCGAATCGGGCGGAATGTTAAATAATTCCGAACTTTTGCGAATTGCAGGAGTGCTTAAAAATGTTACAGAGATCAAAGATTGGCGTTCGCATTCTGAAAACATAAAAACTTCACTTGATGGTTTTTTTGAAAATCTTTATGAGAATAAAAGGCTGTCTGATAGGATTTTTACCTGCATTTTAAATGATGAGGAAATCAGCGATAACGCTTCACCTGAACTTTTTTCAATCAGGCGGAAAATTGTTAATATAAGCAACGGTATCAGAGAAAAATTAGAAAAAATTACTCGTTCGCAAACTAATCAAAAGTATTTGCAAGATGCTATTGTAACCCAGCGAAACGGCAGATTTGTTGTACCTGTTAAAACCGAGTTTAAATCGGAAATAGCAGGTCTTGTTCACGATACTTCTTCAACAGGTTCTACTGTTTTTGTAGAGCCTATGGCGGTAGTTGAAGCGAATAATGAAATTAAAATTTTGCGCTCAAAAGAGCAAGATGAAATTGAAAGAATTTTGTTTGAACTTTCTGCATCAGTTGCTGAAATTAAGGAAAGCATTTTAAATTCGCTTTCAATTTTGGTTGAACTTGATTATATTTTTGCAAAAGCAAAATTGGCGCTTAAAATGAACGCTGTAAAACCAACTTTAAACGATAAGTGCTATATTGAATTTATTAATGCACGACACCCTTTGCTGGATTCTAATAAAGTTGTGCCAATAAGCATAACGTTTGGAAAAAATTACAAAATGCTTATAATTACAGGTCCGAATACGGGAGGTAAAACCGTTACAATAAAAACTATCGGGCTGCTTACATTAATGGCTTCAAGCGGAATGATGATACCTTGCTCCGAAGGCTCCCATGCCGCTGTTTTTGATAATGTTTTTTCAGATATCGGCGATGAGCAGAGCATTGAACAGTCGCTGTCTACTTTTTCATCGCATATTAAAAACATAGTTTCTATTTTGGATAAGGTTGATAATAATTCGCTTGTTTTGCTTGATGAATTGTGTTCAGGTACCGACCCTGTTGAGGGTGCGGCATTAGCAATTTCAATTCTTGAAACTTTTCGCCGCTTTGGTGCAACGCTTGGTGCAACAACTCACTATGCCGAACTTAAAACTTATGCACTTGATACTGACGGCGTTGAAAATGCAAGTTGCGAGTTTGATGTAAAAACTTTGGCACCCGCTTACAGGCTTTTATTAGGTGTTCCCGGTCGTTCAAATGCTTTTGCTATTTCAAAAAAACTCGGAATGGACGAAACTATTATTAACCGTGCTTCAAATTTGATTTCGGCAGATGATAATCGTCTTGAAAGGGTGATTGCCGAACTTGAAACAAGGCAAAAAACGCTTGATGATAAATTAAAATCAGCAGAAGAAAATTTGAAAAATGCCGAAGAACAGGTAAAAACTCTTACCGAAAAAAGCGAAAATTTGCGTAAAGAGTATAACGAAAAAATTGAAAATGCAAAAGCACAAGCGAGAGTTATTACCGATAATGCAAGAATTGAGGCTAACAGGCTTTTAGATGAGTTAAAACAACTTAAAAAGCAGAAAAAGGTAGAGGTTGACGCCGAAAAACTTGCTAAAAAAAGTTTTGAAAAGTTAGATAAAATTTCCTCTTCGGGTGAAAAATTTAAAGATGATTATAAACTGCCCCGACCGCTTAAAGTCGGTGATACGGTTTTACTTCCTGATACAAATACAAAAGCGGTTGTACTGAATGTGCCTGATAACAAAGGAAAAATTCAGGTGCAGGCGGGCATTATGAAAATGAAAATTGACTCGGCAGGTGTAAGGCTTGTTGAGGAAAAGAAAATTAATATTCCTAAATCCGTTGTAAAAAGAACAGGGGTTGACAGCAGTTCAACCCGCTCGGCTATGCTTGAAATTGATGTAAGAGGTATGACGGTTGATGAAGCAAGCCTTGAAATTGATAGATTTATTGATAATGCACTGTTAAGTTCTGTTGCGAATTTTACAATAATTCACGGCAAGGGAACAGGTGCTTTGAGAAAAGGTATTCACACATTTTTGCGTAAGCATCCGAGTGTCAGAACATTTAGAGTAGGAACATTCGGCGAGGGTGAAAACGGCGTTACAATTGTTGAATTAAAATAAGAAAGGAAAATTGTTTTGAAAAAAATTTGGCAAAACATTGCCGATTACATAAGAGAAACCGATAAACTTTTATTGCTTTTGTGTATTATCGCTTCTCTTTACGGAGCAATGCTTATATATTCGCCTACGGGCTTTAAAACAGTCGGCGTTCAGTTGATTTCATTATTAATAGGTGTCAGCGTTGCGATTATTATTTCACTTTTTGACTATTCAAAACTTACAAAATTCTATCCTGTGTATATTGTCGCAACTTTGGCACTTCTTGTAATTACTTATGAAATAGGCTATGCTCCCGAAGGCTCTGATAACAGGGCTTGGATTAGGCTACCGCTTGATATGTCTTTGCAGGTAAGCGAACTTATAAAAATATTTATGATTTTGACTTTTGCAAAGCATGTTTCTTCAATAAAACCCGAAAATATCAATAGGTTTCATAATGTTGTGTTGCTTGTACTTCACGGAATGGCAGCACCTGCTCTTGTAATGGTGTTCCAGAGAGACCTTGGTACAGTTTCGGTTATGATTGTAATTTTTCTCGCAATGCTTTATATGTCGGGTGTAAAACTTCGTTATTTCATAATTGGATTTTTAGGACTTGTTGCGGTATCTCCGCTTGTTTGGTTTTATGGACTTTCCGATTTCCAGCGTAAGCGTTTTGCTATTATTTTTGATTTAGAATCCGATCCGCTCGACCTTGGTTATCAGCAGTTGCAGTCGATTAAAGCAATCGGCTCGGGCGGTGTTTTCGGTCAGGGTTATTTAAACGGTGCTAAAACACAGGCAAACGCTGTTCCGAAAGCACATAATGACTTTATTTTAACTGTTGCGGGCGAAGAGTTGGGGCTTATCGGCTGTTTGCTTGTTTTTGCAATTTTGATTGCAATAATTGTTCGTATTCTGTATGTAAGTACAGTTTCAAAAGATATAACAGGAAAAATTATTTGTGCAGGCGCATTTGGTATGCTTTCGGCACAGTTGCTTATCAACACGGGTATGGTACTTTCCGTTCTGCCTGTTATTGGTGTAACTTTACCGTTTTTCTCGGCAGGCGGTTCTTCATTGATGTGTTTGTATATAAGTATAGGGCTTGTGGTTTCGGTTTATAAAAACCGCCATATGCGAACAATGTATTTGAGGGATAATATTTAATGAAAAAGTTTATTTCAAAAAGCGAAAACGATACAAAACAAATTGCAGAAAAACTGGCTGAAAAAGTTAAACCAAACGATTTTATCGCATTTTTCGGTGATATGGGTATGGGCAAAACTACTTTTACAAGATATTTTGCCACCGCTTTGGGGTATGAGGGCGAAACTTCATCTCCCACATTCGCCATTGTTAATGAATACAGAGGCGGAAAATTACCTATTTTTCATTTCGATATGTACCGAATTGAAACTATTGACGACCTTTATTCAACCAACTTTTTCGATTATTGCGAAATGGGCGGTGTCGTTATTTGCGAATGGTCAGAAATTATTGAAAATGTTCTGCCCGAAAAGTATATTAAAATTGAGATTTCAAAAGGCGAAGACGATAATTCGAGGTTTTTTGAAATTAAAGGAATTGATTTATGATAGTTTTAGGAATTGATTCGGCGAGTGTAAGTTGTTCTGCAGCGGTGGTGAAATACGGCAAACCGCCGATTGAAAGTTACGGCAGTTTTAAAAATAATGGGCTTACTCATTCGCAAACGCTTTTGCCTATGATTGCAGAAGTTATAGAAAAAGCAAAAATTGACGCCAAAGATATTGATTTAATCGCAATTACAAAAGGTCCGGGATCTTTTACGGGGCTGAGAATCGGAATGGCGACTGCAAAAGGCATCGCCGCACCGTTTAATACACCTTGCGTTTGCGTTTCAACACTGGAAGCGATTGCGAAGACAGCCTCAAATTCTCATGAGGGCATTTTATGTGCCGTTATGGACGCACGCTGTAAGCAGGTTTATAATGCGGTTTTTGAGTGTAAAAACGGTGAGATAACAAGACTTTGCGATGACAGGGCAATTTCTATTGCCGATTTAGAAAAAGAGTTAAAGACTTATGATAAACCTATAACTTTGTGCGGTGATGGTTTTAAAGTTTGCGAGGATAATTTTACCGATTTAAAATATACGGTTGCTGATGAACAATTCAGGTATCCCCAAGGCATAGAAGTTTGTTATTTAGGAAAAAAATATAAAGATACGGCGGTTTCTGCTGATATAATAATCCCTACTTACTTGCGACTTCCGCAGGCGAGCAGGGAATTAATAAAAAAGCGAGGTACATTAAAATGATAGCAATAGGCTCAGATCACGGCGGTTATGAATTAGCACAAAAAATTTGTGAGCATTTAGAGGAAAAAGGACTCGAATATAAATATTTCGGCACCTATGACGGAAACAAAGTGGATTACCCCGATATTGCACTTCCTGTTGCAAAAGCAGTAGCAAACGGTGAGTCGGAAAAAGGCTTTTTGATTTGCGGAACAGGTATCGGAATGTCGATTGCGGCAAACAAAGTAAAAGGTGTTCGCGCGGCAGTTTGTACCGACCATTTTTCAACTAAATTCACAAGGCTTCACAATAACACAAACATTTTGTGTTTAGGCGGTAGAGTTTTAGGCGATTTATTTGCTTTGGAACTTGTTGATATTTTCCTCGAAACCGAATATGAGGGTGGCCGCCACCAAGCAAGACTTGATAAAATTAAACAAATTGAAGATAACGAATAAAACAAACCCGTATGTTTTAAAACATACGGGTTTTAATGTATATTAA
>CACYEQ010000083.1 GCA_902773485.1 Oscillospiraceae bacterium | reverse complement strand
GGAGTAGAGCAGATGGTAGCTCGTCGGGCTCATAACCCGGAGGTCGTTGGTTCAAGTCCAGCCTCCGCAACCAAGTTTGGAGTAAAGTTTAACTTTGCTCCTTTTTATTTTTAATGTAACTGTTGTTTTTGACAAATAAAGATTATTTTGCTATAATAAAAAAAGGTGGTGTTATGAGCAAAAAAGATGATAAAACAAATGTTATGAGAGTTCTGGAACAGAAAAAAATTAACTATATATGTCATAATTACTTAGATACCGGTGCAGTCAGCGGAATAGAAGTTGCAAATGCATTGGGTGAAGATGAAAATACAGTGTTTAAAACGCTTGTTACTGTCGGAAAATCTAAAAAACATTATGTTTTTGTAGTTCCTGTTAATAAAGAGTTAAATTTGAAAAAAGCTGCAAAGGCTGTCGGCGAAAAGAATATTGAAATGATAAAGGCAAAGGAATTATTACCGCTTACAGGGTACATTCACGGCGGTTGTTCGCCGATAGGAATGAAAAAACAGTTATTTACAACCGTAGATATTAGCGCAGAAAACTGTAAAACTATTTGTATAAGCGGTGGAAAAGTAGGATTTCAGGTTGAATTAAAACTTTCTGATTTGAACAAAGCTGTAAATTTTATAACTGCCGATTTAACTTAAAGAGGTGTAAAATGAATAAAAAAGTTTATTTGAAAGTAGCAGAATACTTAAACTCACATAAAGGTGCAAAAAGCGTTATTAGTGTGCTGAATACTATTCTTACATATTCGGTGTTTTTTTCATATCTTCTGTTTTTAGTTTATATACTTATTAAAAAAAGTGATAATTTGCTTGTTTATATATTAATTCCTGCAATATCTTTCGTTGTTTTAAGCATATTCAGATATTTTTATAACGCACCAAGACCTTATGAAAAATGGCCTGAAATAAAAAATGAGTGTCACACAAAGACAGGTATGTCGTTTCCGTCAAGGCACACTTTTTCTGCTTTTATAATTTCATATATGTTTTTTGATTACTCCAAATTACTCGGCATAGTTTTTTTAGTGGTTTCTGTGTTTATAGCCTTATTCAGAGTTTTGTTGTTAAAACACTTTATTAAAGATGTTTCTTCATCTGCAATTTTTGCAACTTTAATCTATATAGTTTTTATAAATTTTTGTTGAAAAATATAAATATTTGTGATATATTAATACTGTATTCGGGGGTGTAGCTCACTTGGGAGAGCGCTTGAATGGCATTCAAGAGGTAGTCGGTTCGATCCCGATCATCTCCACCAATAAAATACCTTCATATACTGTTTGTGAAAAAGGTGTTTAGTACTATTAAAACTTTAAGGAATTTGTATGAAAAAAGGAATTTATAAGCATTTTAAAGGTAATAAATACGAATTGATTGATGTTGCAACTCATTCCGAAACGCTCGAAAAAATGGTTGTTTACAAAGCACTTTACGGAGATGGAGGAATTTGGGTGCGTCCGCTTTCTATGTGGGAAGAACAGATAGAAAAAGACGGCAAAAAAGTAAAAAGATTTGAATATATAGAACAGTAAAATCCGCTTGAATTTCAAGCGGATTTTACATTTGTTTGATTATTGGGATTTTGATTTGCAAAAAAGAGCGACAATATAAGAAATAACTATTGCGGCGGTTATTCCTCCTGCTGTTGCACTTATTCCGCCTGTGAATATTCCTAAAACTCCTTCGGTTAAAACCGCTCTTTGAACGCCTTTTGCTATTGAATAACCGAATCCCGTAAGCGGAACGCTCGCACCTGCACCTGCAAAATCAATTATATAATCGTAAAGTCCGACGGCGGTTAAAACTACACCTGCTACAACAAAAGCAACTAAAATTCTTGCAGGGGTAAGTTTGGTATAATCAATTAGTAATTGTCCGATAATGCAAAAAAATCCGCCGATTAAAAAAGTCCATAAGTAAACCATTTCTATCAACTCCTTTTATTGTTATTTTACTAAATTTTAGGGCGTATATACATAAAAAATAATAATTAAGTAGAATTTGATTTGAATTGTATCCCTTTTTATTGACAAATTAGTACAAAAAATATATAATTAATCTATATTATAAATTGAGAGGTGTTTGTCTTTGAAAAACAGTTATGAAAGTCCGCTTTGTTCGAGATATGCTTCAAAAGAAATGCAGTATATTTTCTCGCCGGATATGAAATTTACCACTTGGAGAAAACTCTGGATTGCTTTGGCACAAAGTGAAAAAGAGTTAGGTTTAAGCATTACCGACGAACAAATTAATGAATTAATTACTCATCAAAACGATATTGATTATGAAAAGGCAGCAGAATATGAAAAACAAACTCGTCATGATGTTATGTCGCACATTAAGGCTTACGGTGACCAATGTCCTAGTGCAAAAGGTATAATTCATCTCGGCGCAACATCTTGTTTTGTAGGTGATAATACTGATATTATCATTATGAAAAAGGGTCTTGAACTCATTCGTTCAAAAGTTTTGATGGCGATAAAACTATTATCGGATTTTGCTGTAAAATATAAAGACACTCCAACTCTTGCTTTTACACATTTTCAACCTGCTCAACCTACAACAGTAGGAAAGCGGGCAACACTTTGGATTCAGGATTTAACTTTTGACCTTGATGAAATTGACTTTGTTGTTTCTCGTTTAAAATTGCTGGGTTCAAAAGGAACAACAGGAACACAGGCTTCTTTTAAAGAACTTTTTGACGGCGATATTGAAAAAATTAATGCTGTTGATAAAAAAATTGCTGAAAAAATGGGCTTCGACGAAACTTATGCTGTTTCGGGACAAACTTATTCAAGAAAAGTTGACACAAGAGTGTTAAACTGCTTGTCGGCAGTTGCTCAGTCGGCACATAAATTCTCAAATGACATTCGTCTTTTGCAACACTTGAAAGAGGTTGAAGAACCTTTTGAAAAAGGTCAAATCGGGTCCTCGGCAATGGCTTATAAACGCAACCCGATGAGAAGCGAACGAATTGCTTCACTCTCTCGCTATGTTATGTGTGATGCGTTAAACCCTGCAATCACCGCCGCTACACAATGGTTTGAAAGAACCCTTGACGATTCTGCTAACAAACGTATTTCGGTTGCGGAAGGATTTTTAGCAGTTGACGCAGTTTTAAACCTCGTTATCAATGTTTCCGACGGACTTGTAGTATATGATAAAGTTATAACATCTCGTTTAATGTCGGAACTTCCGTTTATGGCTACCGAAAATATTCTTATGGACGCTGTTAAACTCGGCGGCGACCGTCAAGAATTGCACGAGGCAATTCGTGTTCACTCAATGGCTGCCGCAAAAGCAGTTAAAGAGGAGGGTAAACCTAACGACTTGCTTGAAAGAATTGCTAATGATGAGCGTTTTGGAATGACTTTGGAGCAATTGCAAAGCGTTATGAACCCTAAAAACTTTATCGGTATGGCTGATAAACAGGTTGAAAGTTTTATTGAGAATATTGTAAATCCTATATTGAAAAATAATGAAATAAACGGCGAATTGCCGGAAATTAATGTATAATTTGGGGGAGAAAGTAAATGTCGCAGGAATTAGTTATTGTACTTGATTTCGGCGGTCAGTATAACCAGTTAATTGCTCGCAGAGTGCGTGATTTTAATGTGTATTGCGAGATTTTGCCTTATACTGTTTCGATTGAAAAGATTAAAGAATTAAGCCCGAAAGGCATAATTTTTACAGGCGGACCGAATAGTGTTTATGATGAAACCAGCCCGCATTATACCAAAAAAATTTTTGAACTAGGTATTCCTATTTTAGGTATTTGTTATGGATGTCAGTTTATGGCTTATTCGCTCGGCGGTAACGTTTCTGCCGCAAGCGAGGCTACTGCAAGAGAATACGGTAAAACCAAAACCTATTACAGTGAAAGCGGAGTTTTGTTTAAAAAATTGCCTAAAACAGGTATCTCTTGGATGAGCCACAGCGATTATATCAGTCAAGTACCGAACGGATTTGAAATAGTAGCATATACTGATAATTGTCCAGTTGCCGCAATGCAGAATGTAGAAAAGAAATTTTACGGTGTTCAGTTTCACCCGGAAGTTAATCATACCGAAAACGGTAAAGATATGCTTTATAAGTTTTTGTATGATGTTTGCAAG
>CACYEQ010000082.1 GCA_902773485.1 Oscillospiraceae bacterium | reverse complement strand
CTCAGAACCCATCATTTCAGCAATTTCAATATGAACATCAATTTTGTTGGTATTTTCACTATCACTATATTTGTCGTTTGCGTGAAGATTTTCAGGACGAATACCAAAAACCACCGTTTTTCCGATATATGATTTCAAGTAGTCATTCTTTTGCATTCTTTCAGGCAACAATACCGAATAATTATCAAATTCAGCAAAAAGTCTGCCGCCTTTTTCAGCAATTTTAACATCAATAGTATTCATTCTCGGAGTTCCGATAAAGCCTGCAACAAACATATTGCATGGATGATCATAAAGGTTAGCAGGAGTATCAACCTGCTGAATATATCCATCTTTCATAACAACGATTCTGTCAGCCATTGTCATAGCCTCAGTCTGGTCATGAGTAACGTAAACAAAGGTTGTTTGAAGATTATTATGAAGTCTTGTAATCTGGCTTCTCATCTCTGTACGCAATTTGGCGTCCAGGTTTGAAAGAGGCTCATCAAGCAGGAAAACCGCCGGGTCACGAACCATTGCACGACCGAGTGCAACACGCTGACGCTGACCGCCGGAAAGTGCTTTCGGCTTACGATTAAGATATTGTTCAATTTCAAGAATTTTAGCAACCTCGCGAACCTTTCTGTCGATTTCTTTTTTATCAACCTTGCGAAGTTCAAGTGCAAACGCCATATTTTTATAAACTGTCATATGAGGATAAAGTGCGTATGATTGGAACACCATTGCGATATCTCTGTCTTTGGGCGCAACCTTATTAATTAAACGGTCTCCGATATACATTTCACCATCGGTAATTTCTTCAAGACCGGCAATCATACGAAGAGTTGTTGATTTACCGCATCCTGACGGTCCAACAAGGATAATAAACTCCTTATCCTTAATTTCAAGATTAAGATTAGGAATAACGGTATGTCCGTCATCATAAGTCTTTACAATGTTTTTTAAGGTAATAGATGCCATTAATTTTCATTCCTTTCACAAAAAACGAAATCAGTTAATTTTTAATACGCTCTCTCCTTCTAAAAGTTCATAAGGTATTAAAAGATGAGCCGATTTTTCGTCTTCATTATTTATAGCCTCGAGCAACGCTGCTAAACCGCATTTTGCCAGTTGCATCTCGAACTGTTTTATAGTAGTAAGCCTTGGATAAATATACTGTGTAAACGGAAGCCCGTCAAAACCTGTAATAGAAATATCTTTCGGAACAGAAATTCCCATATCATTAAGCATTCTGATTGCACCGATAGCCTGCACGTCACTCATTGAAAAAACAGCAGTAATACCCTCAAATTTTGAAATAAGTTGCTTTATCGCTAACGCGCCGCCGTCAAAACTGTACTTTGTAGTTTGATACTGCGTATTAAAATCAAAATGAAGACTATTCTTTTTAATAGAATTCATAAAGCCTTCAAATCGATGTTCGGAAATTTCAGAATTGTCAATATTACCGCCGATAACACCGATTTTAGTATGACCGTTTTTAATAAGATAATCAGTAATCTGTTCAGCGGCTTTCACGTCATCGGTACTTACGCTTGAAAGGTTGGTGTTACTGACATTTGCCGCCTGATTGGTAATCAACACGCAAGGAACTTTCATCTTATTAAAATCAGATTCGTACCGTTGGGGATTTCCTCCTAAAAATATAATTCCGGCAGGTTTTTTTTCATAGTATATTTTCAAA
The DNA here is from genome assembly GCA_902773485.1 of Oscillospiraceae bacterium. GTDB lineage: Bacteria > Bacillota > Clostridia > Oscillospirales > Acutalibacteraceae > RUG11462. Next base: position 909 of record CACYEQ010000082.1, on the reverse strand, counting down.
GCAGTTTTTGCTTCATTATCATACTCATCAAGCACAAATACCGATGAGGTATAAATTGTTTCGCCAATATGCTTTTGGATAATTTCAAGTACAGAATTAAGCAGAATATTTGAAACGCCCTTAACAAGAATCGCTATATACCTACCATTCTGTTTCAATTGCTGAGCATTTGTATTTCTTACAAAATTATATTGATTAGCAACCTCTAAAATCTTTTTTCGGGCGGTTTCGCTTACATTAGGCTGATTATTCAAAACTCTTGAAACGGTACCCACAGCATAGCCGGATAATTTTGCAATATCTTTAATAGTCATAAAACCATTCCTTTTTTTGCATATAATTTCTTATTATACCGCAAACAAGACTTTTGACAGAAATTATCCTTTTACAGCACCTGCGATAACACCTTTTATAATATGCTTTTGACAAATTAGATAAAATACAATAATCGGAATAATAGCGAGTACAAGCATCGCCATAAATCCTCCCATATCGGTGTCTCCGTAAGCGCCCTGCATAGCAATCTGAATAGCAACCGGAACTGTTTTGTTATCTGTGCCCAAAACAAGATAAGGGAGCAAATAGTCATTCCATATCCACATTGCATTAAGAATTGCTACCGTAATTGCAGTTGGTTTTAAGATTGGAAACACTACTCTGAAAAAGCACTGTAAAGGACTACAGCCGTCGATTGTTGCGGCCTCTTCAATTTCGAGAGGAATACTCTTTACAAAGCCCGATAGCATAAATACTGAAAGTCCCGCGCCAAAGCCTAAATACACAAATACAATGCCGATAACGTTATTAAGATTAAGTTCGCCTACGATATAGGTCATTGTAAACATTACCATTTGGAAAGGAACTATCATACTGAATACAAAGGCATAATAGATAACCTGAGTAATTTTG